>CAZZJD010000285.1:0-2875 GCA_964654305.1 uncultured Chitinophagaceae bacterium | reverse complement strand
AGGCAGAACCAATTCGGGAAATTTCCCCGGAACACTCTTTGGATCGGGCGGGGGGTATGATATTTTTGTTGCAAAGTTGAATGCATCGGGCAGTGCATTAAGTGCCGTAAAAATCGGTGGATCTTTCAATGACGGAGTAAATATTTCTCCCAACCGGTTTAGTGGGCCGGGAACCTTACTCAGAAATTACGGTGACGACGGGCGGAGCGAAGTTATTCTGGATGAGAACAATAACATTCTGCTGGCTGCCTGTACTCAGAGCAATGATTTTTTTATACGAAATCCTTTTCAGGCACAGTATAACGGAGCTCAGGATGGTGTACTGATAAAAATTAATGAAAATGCGAATGATATTATCTGGAGCTCATATCTTGGCGGTAGTGGTAACGATGCTGCTTTTGTGCTGACAACCAATCAGACCAATGATCAAATATATGTTGCCGGCGGTACTACTTCATCTGATTTTCCGGGAGTTGGAGCAGGTGTTATTAGAACCAGTTATCAGGGAGGGTTGGCAGACGGCTTTATTACCAGGTTGCAGGACAATGGACAAACGGCAAACATCTTAGGTTCAACGTATATGGGAACTGACCAAACCGATCTGGTGTACGGAGTACAGATTGATCGGTCAGGATTTCCCTACGTCATGGGAACGACCACCGGTTTATGGCCGATTATCAACGCACCATACTCCAATGGTGATGCAAGGCAGTTTATTGCCAAATTAAGTCCGGATTTAGGAAGTTTTATATATTCTACTACATTTGGTTCACAGGGGGCATTATCGCCGAATATTTCTCCTGTGGCTTTTCTGGTTGACAACTGTGAAAATGTGTATGTCTCCGGCTGGGGAGGATCCGCTAATTCATTCTCCAATCCGCCTTATCCCAATTCAGGAACAGTAGGAATGCCGATAACTCCTGATGCATCACTTTTCGGAAATGCGGAGCCGGCTTTTCAACGCGAGACGGATGGTAGTGATTTTTATTTTTTTGTACTCAAAAAAAATGCTTCTGATATATTGTATGGTAGTTATTTCGGTCAGCTAGGTGGCAATGGTGGATTAGATCATGTGGATGGAGGAACCAGTCGTTTTGATGCTCAGGGATTTATTTATCAGGCGGTTTGTGCAAACTGTAAAGGGGTTCCTAGCGGTCGTCCGGAGTTGGCGCCTTATCCAATAACCGGAGGTGTTTACGGAAACGAGAATCCTGCTAATAATGGGGGTGGATGTAATTTAGGCATGATTAAAATTCGTTTTGATTTTACTGGTGTTGATGTTGACTTGAAAACGGTGAATACAACAAGACTAAGTTTTTGTATTCCCGCTGTCATTCAATTCGAAGAATCATTAAAGCTTGCAAAAAAATACATCTGGGTATGGGGTGACGGAACAAAAAATGATACCACTGTTCAAAACAAAATAACGCATACGTTCAATAGCATAGGCTTTTTCAACATAAAATTGATCGGCATAGATTCAAACACCTGTAATGTAAAAGATTCTGCCTTTTTAAGGATCAGAGTTACCACAGATTCCGTGGCAATTCGGTTTACAACAAAAAGAAAAGAACCATGCAACAGTCTTACCTATATCTTTACCAATACATCTGATAAGTTTACTTCTCCTTTTCCATTTGGGCCGGGATCTTTTGTATGGAAGTGGGGTGATGGAAGTCCGGATGAAATTGTTCCGGGATTTGCCCCAAATCCTTTAGAACATACCTTTCCCGGGCCGGGCACCTATAAGGTTCGGTTGATGTTAATTGACACCAATTTCTGCAATACAGGGAACTCTTTGGAGGCTCTTGATTTCAAAGTGGCTATTATTATTCGGGCCGGTTTTGATGTTAATAACGGCTGTGTTCCGTTCTCTCCGGACATACGGGATGTTTCATCCGGGGCGGATACTTATAAGTGGGTTACAAGCGATGGACAGGAATCGACGCAGCCCGTCCCCGTTTTTGTATTCAGGGATCCCGGCACGTATATCATTAAACAATACATCTATAATACAAATAGCTGTAATGGCATAGATTCTGCTGAGCGGACAATACAAGTATTCTCTCCGCCATCTGCCGGATTTACCTATACTCCTTTCCCCTCCAGAGAAAATGAACCATCACGGTTTCTAAATAACGCCTCATCTGATGTAGTAAGTTGGGACTGGAATTTTGGGGATGGAAAGGCTTCTTCTGAGAAAAATCCAACCCACCAGTATATCGCCACTGGTATTTACAATGTTTGTCAGGTAGTTACAAATTCAACATTCTGTAAGGATACACTGTGCCAGCCTGTAGAAGCAATTATATCCATATTACAGGATCTTCCTACAGCGTTCACTCCCAACGGAGACGGGGTAAACGATCAGTTTCTTGTGAAAGGGTTTGGTATACTAAAAATGACTTTGCGTATTTTCAACAGACAAGGGGCACTGTTATTTGAAAGCAGAAGTCAGAATATAGGATGGGACGGAACTTATAACGGTGTTGCACAACCGATGGATGCATATGCATGGACTTTGGATATAGAATACTTTACCGGTGAAAAAACAAGAAGGAAGGGGGACGTAACGTTGATCAGATAATCTGTGTCGGAATGAAATTAATGAAAAATATATCAAAGATTACCGCTTTTGTGATGTTGTGCTGTTGTAGTGGTCAGACATTGGCGCAGGATCTTCATTTTTCTCAATTCATGAATTCGCCCCTTATTACCAATCCGGCCAATACGGGATTTATTCCTCAGGCAGATTATCGCCTGGGGGTTAATTATCGCTCGCAGTGGACTGCGCTATCAGTTCCATTTGTTACGGGAAGTTTTTTTGCTGATTTTCAGTTGCTTTTTTGCAGATCCAGGAAGCGGCTTTATTTAT
>CAZZJD010000284.1:0-2886 GCA_964654305.1 uncultured Chitinophagaceae bacterium | reverse complement strand
TTAAATGATTGAAATAATTGTCTGAATCAGGATTTACAGGATTTTAAGATTAGCAGGATTGAATGTCTTGAACTATGATTAAGCTGATTAAATGATTAATTTGATTATTTATTCAATCATTAATACAATCTCCCAAGGCATTCTAGTCGACATTGCCGTTGATCTTAAATTATCATACTCTTCGCAAATGCACAAAATGACAGCTATATGACTTTCGCGCGCCGGCAAGGCAGAACGCGCGGAGCGATCGGGTCTGCCTTGATTTTTTCTTTGGTTACTTTCTTTTGATCAAGCAAAAGAAAGTAACAATAAAGCAACCAATAACCGCTAACTGCTAACCGACAACTGATAACCGACAATAAATCCTTCGCTTCTCTCAGGACCAACATTCAACAGTTTTTGCTCTTAAATTTTCAAACTCTTTCGATAACTTTAAAGTATAAATAGACTTGAAAACATAAAATCAAATCTCTCATCAATGAAAGAGGAGCTGCTTAAAAAATTTGGAGTATCCTCTATTGGGTTATTTGGTTCTGCTACTCGTGAAGATTTTACTGATAAAAGTGATATTGATATTCTAGTAGATTTTTCAAGACCCATAGGGATGGAATTTTTTACGCTCGCCGATTTATTGGAATCAAGACTAAACAGAAAAGTAGATATAATAACTCGCGATGGAATAAAACCACGTTATTTTGAAGCTATAAAAGAAGATTTAATCTATGTCTAAACGCTCTCCTGACTTACTTATTCAGGACATTATTGAATCGGCTCATAAGATTCTTGATTATACGAAGGGTTTTAGTTATGATGAATTCAAGACTGATAGCATGCGTGTTGACGCTGTTATACGTAATTTTGAAATCATTGGAGAAGCCTCCAACAGACTACCGGAAGATATAAAAGATG
Source organism: uncultured Chitinophagaceae bacterium (assembly GCA_964654305.1). Classification (GTDB taxonomy): domain Bacteria; phylum Bacteroidota; class Bacteroidia; order Chitinophagales; family Chitinophagaceae; genus Lacibacter. Next base: position 1,977 of record CAZZJD010000284.1, on the reverse strand, counting down.
GATACCTGAAATAGATTGGCATAAGATTCGCGGTTTTAGAAATGGAGTCGCCCATGAGTATATGGGAATCAATTATTTTATCGTCTGGCAAATTAAAGAAGAGTTTCTTCCTGAACTGATTTCTATTTTATAAAATCGTTGATGAAAATCATTTGTCCTGAACTCTGATTAGAGTGATTAAATGATTGAAATAATTGTCTGAATCAGTATTTACAGGATTTTAAGATTAGCAGGATTGGTTGACAATAAAATCATAGTAAATCAATAAATCAGCTTAATCACAGTTCAGACAAAAGCAGTTATCAGTTAACCTTTAGCCGTTATCGATTAATTAACAAACAGATAACCAAAAACAGGTAACCAACAACAGATAACCAACAACTAACAACTAACAACTAACAACCATCATGCTCCCCCTCCTCAAAGCCATCGGCAACCGCATCAACAGAGATCTGTTGTATATGCAGAAGGAAAGCGATGCCAGGGCGCAGCTGAACTGGTTATTGCCGATATATTTTCCTTATAGTCATTACACTATCAAATACTATGATCTGGAGAAGATCGTCAACCAGGTCATGTTCTCTGGTAGTAAAAAGATACTCGAGCTGGGCTCCGGATTAACGACACTCTGCATAGCTAAACTTTCTGCTTTTGATTCTGATATTCAGGTACATTGCATTGAACATAACGAGGAATGGATAAAATTGATGCAAAAGTTGATCAAAATGAATAACCTGCAAAATATTAACATTGATCATTTGCCTGTAAAGGATTTTTCGGATGAGGGTTTTACAGGCCGCTTCTTTGATCTGAAGGGGATTATGCTCGATACTTATGATGCTGTTATCATAGATGGCCCACCTGCAAATAAAAAAGAATTGGTTCACTCTCGCTACCCGGCTGTTCATATTCTGAAAAATCATCTAAAACAAAACGGTTTCTTTTATTTCGATGATGTGCGCCGGAAAGGAGAGGCCGATTGCTTACATCACTGGAAACAGAAATTGTCATTCAGCCCGACTGTAAAGCATCAATTTGGCAATGGTCAGATATTTATTCTAAACGCTTAATGGAGGATTTTAAGGTTAGCGTAATTATTCCGGTGTACAACGCAGCGCCGTATGTAGCTGAAGCATGTCATTCTGCGCTAGAACAGCAAGAGGTTGTTGAAGTTATTTTAGTGGAGGATGGTTCTGCCGATGATTCATTTGAAGTATGTAAACAGTTGGCAGAGCAGCATGCAAGAGTGTGTTTTTTCACGCATGAAAACAACATCAACAAAGGTGCTTCAGAAAGCAGAAATCTGGGTATTCGTATGGCGCAATCATCTTTTATTGCTTTTTTAGATGCAGATGATCAGTACTTGCCCAATCGTTTCGAGACTACAAAGAAAATATTCGATCAAAATCCGGAAGTAGAGGGAGTATATGAATGTACAAGATTGATACCAAGTGGAAAGCTTTATACACTGTCCCGAATCATCCCCCCAAGCAGATTGTTGCATTTTTTACTAAGAGGAACTTATGGTTATTTTCATACCAATGCCGTTACTTTGAAAAAGTCGTCTTTTGATATGGTAGGTTACTTTAACCAAGATCTGAACCTGCATCAGGATACGGAAATGTGGTTTCGGCTTGCGCATTTATGTAATTTACAACCAGGCAACCTGAAGGAACCGGTTGCAGTATATCGCAAGTATTCGGGTAACAGGATTACTAGTCATACACCAATGACATATGTAAAAGCATATCGCGCATTTAGGGTTTGGCTGAAAGATAAAAAGCAATTAGGGTTCATAAATAGCATACTCCTCTCAAGAAAGATCGCCAAATTGTTGGCAAAGGAAAAAGGCGGGTACTGGGTTTCTTTATTTATAAAAGAAATCTTTCATTCATGACATCCACTTTCCTTTTTATTGAAAAGTCTAAAAATGTTTGTAAGTTTAAAGTAGATCAATTTTGTGTTTCAACTTTATTG
>CAZZJD010000283.1:0-2898 GCA_964654305.1 uncultured Chitinophagaceae bacterium | reverse complement strand
GAAACATTTCTCTCTGTCTGGTAGTCAATCCCCCGCCATTTTCTTCAACTACTATTTACTGCCAAATTACACCTATCCCATACGGATAAGATAGCTATAAACATCCCCCGGCACTAATTTTTACCACTCTACCCCCTACCTATTTCGGCACAAAATGAATTCTGTGTAGTGCTGTGTCATTACCTCCCAATCACCAACTCCCCCTCCAACTTCGAGCTCCACATACCCCCTTGTGTTGTAATAGGAATATTTATTGCTGTATGACTAAGAGTTGAATATTCATCCTGGAGAATGTTCTTCATTCAACAGCTGAGGTCTTTCCATTTGCTACGCAAGACACCTTTATCAACTTGGGCAAGTGCACACCCAATAGCAAAAGGACGTATGCTGAGCTATTATTATTTCATCATCATTAAAAACAAAAACATGGTAACAATTTCAAATTTCTACGAAGTAGAAAAAAAAGACGGAACAAAGTTCATTTCCCTGGAATTAACAGGATCTGCTGAACTTATTCAATCGCAAAACACAGGTAAGTGGTATGCCACCGTAAGAAAATGTCGTATTCCTTCCACCTTTGATGCCAACATTGCTAAAACAATGATTGGTCAACGCATTGAGGGAGAGGTAGTAAAAGTCATTGTTGATCCCTATGAATTCATTAACAAGCGCACAGGAGAAGTGATGCGCTTAGTTCACAGCTATGCCTATCGACCAAAAGATTCGGAAGAATTAGTTGGACACACGCGTATTCAGGAGTTGGCAAGCGCTTAACAAAGAGCTTCCTCAAATCACAAGATGTTCCTTGTACATCTACAGCAGTGGAACACCATTAACACAAGGAATGTCTATCCATTAATCGCTACATAAGACTGTAAGACAGGAACTCCCTTGTGGTTAATGGAAGCCCTATGCTCAGGGGGTCAGTTTATACTGGCTCCCTTTTTTTATTTCTTCCCATTATACAATCATTAAAAACTCTAATTATGAAAGAACAGCATGTTGTTTCTGATCAAATGGCTGAAATCAGACTATCCTACAGGCCGTTGCGTAAACCTAATACACCGGTTATTAAAACTTCTCAAGAATCTTATAGACAAGCGATTAAATATTTTCCAAAAGATACGATTGCTCTGCAGGAGCATTTTATTGTTCTGTTTCTTAATCGTTCCAATTATTTAATTGGTGGCTTTTTGCTTTCTTCTGGAGGAATATCAGGCACTATTGCTGATGTTAGAATCATCCTGGGTGTTGCTCTTAAATCTGTTGCGTCCGCCATTATTATAGCGCATAATCATCCTTCGGGCAACAAATTCCCCTCAGCATCAGACAAAGACCTTACACAGAAGCTTAAATCAGCTGCTGCTCTTATGGACATACAGCTGCTGGATCATCTCATCATCACTCCTTCAGAAGGCGAGTATTACAGCTTTGCTGATGAAGGAATTCTCTAATCAATTAAACTCAAACTTTATGCAAATACAAACCGCATCAAGAAAAAAGGTGAAAATCAGAATGAACATTGCCTCACCTTCAGGATTTGGAAAAACTTACAGCGCTCTGCGTTTAGCTTATGGAATGACTGGCAATTGGGCAACAATTTCGGTCATTGATACCGAGCATGATTCAGCTTCCCTGTATGCTCATTTGGGGGACTTTAAAACACTTAGACTTGATCCTCCGTTTAGTGCTGAGAGATACATTGCTGCTATTGATACTTGCGAGAAAGCGGGAATGGAGCTCATCATCATTGATTCTATCACCCACATTTGGAAAGGACAGGGCGGAATCTTGGAATATCAGAACTCTCTAGGGGGAAGATATCAGGATTGGGCAAAAGCTACACCGCTTTATCAGAAATGGCTGAACAGGATTCTTCAATCACCCTGCCATGTTATTACCACCAATAGAAAGAAACAGGCATACAACCTGATCACAGAGGGTAATCGTACAAAGGTGGAGAAAGCTGGACTTGATGATGAAATTAGGGAGGGATATGAATATGAAATGACCCTTGCATTTGAAATTATCAATGAAAAGCACATAGCTAAGGTGAGTAAGGATAGGACTGGGCTGTTTGTACATCTGCCGGAATTTATCATCACAGAAGAAACAGGAAAGATGATTTTAAACTGGTGTCAAATGGGCGAAGCTATTAATGAAAGCATGATTAACGAACGAATAGGAGATTGCAAATCTATTCAGGAGCTGCTTTCTCTTTACAAGATGTTCCCACAATATCAGCAAATCCTGAAGACAGAATTTGAGAAGCGTAAGCGCGAATCATTGTTCAGCAGGAGGATAAGACAACACAAATTGCCACCACCACTAAATTCAATTCAAATGGAAAGTTACACTGATAATATCCAGAAATTGAACTAAACAAGAAAGCCACTTCGTAATGAAGTGGTTTTTGTTAATGCGGTACTTAATCTTTTACACAACGCACAGAAAAACCGTAGGCCTTAACGTAGTCGTACCTGTAGACACCGCCGAGACTGTAACCCAGTCTGCGGTTCCAGGCACTAACAGTACTGGTCTCCGTAGAACTCCACCAGTTACCGTTGAGGCCAAAGTTGTCGAATACCCCATTGCTGACGCGGAAGCCGCCCGGGAGCCCTGAGAAGCCAGAGCTGTTGGTTGCATCGGTGTTAGGACTGCTCCAATACTGCGTGCCTGTGCTCTTCATATTGCCACCGGCAACATTTTGACCACCTAAGAAGGTAGTTAGTGTTGTCCACTCCGCATCTGTTGGCACATGCCAGCCCGTTGGGCAAACATTTTTATTGCCGTTGGTAGCAGGATTAATGGCATACCAATTATATAATGCGCCAAATTTATTTGCCGTATATGTTGCCTGATCGTTATTATACCAGCACATCATAGGTTGTTGCAGTG
>CAZZJD010000282.1:0-2901 GCA_964654305.1 uncultured Chitinophagaceae bacterium | reverse complement strand
GCTTCGCCTTGTTGATACAATTTTTAATGTAGTTCGAAGTGTTTACATAATAATCAGCCACTACACAATCGAACTTAAACGTCTGTGCTGTCAATGCCAGTAAAACGATTATTGTAAAGAAATGTATGGGTAGATTTTTCAGATGCATTTGCGCCGCAAAATTAGGATAATATGTGGATTCATTGATTTAATTATTTAACACAGAGACACAGAGTCCCAGAGCCAGAAAGAGTAATTTAATAAAAGATATGTGTCGCTGAAAAGGCAGAACGCGCGGGCAGGTTCGTTTTTCGTCTTTCGCTGCTCGTTTTTCGTGCTTTTCGATAGACGATCAACGACCAACGATAAACGAATATGGTTTGCCTAGATTTTTTTTGGTTACTTTCTTTGTAGCGATAACAAAGAAATATCGTAGCATTCAATGTGGCTAAAAAACAATAAAAAATATCACATTAAAGTAACAATAAAAATTTACGGAGGAAGTAACACCTTGGCACAGGTCGGGAGACCTGCGCCAGTAATAAATAATATTCCCCGGACAGCAATGATTATTAATTTCTAATTAAAATCATCTTGGCAGCCTGATTGAAAATCCTAATGCGCCATAATATTCCGGGGCATTCTCTGAAATTCTGAATCCACCTGAAATATCCAATTGAATATTATTTTTTATGAGGTAAGTGATACCTCCATCTGCCCTATGATCGGCTCGCTGCTGGTGGGGTGCGAATCCATATATTTCAATGTAGGCTCCCAGCCGATCTGTGAACGAGTAGGCAGGAGCTAACGTATAAATATAAATCGGTTCCGAATTTTCACCATCCCATTCCGCGCCCAGGTTATAGCTAAGTGTTATCTTATCACTTAAATTATGTAGCATCGTAAATCTGAAATTAGGGGCATAATACGTGTGGCTATATTCTTTTGAAGAAAAATTTGGTATGGAAAGATGACTTATTAGGGAAATTTTTGGGATAGCTCCTGTTTCTTCTATCAATTTTACTTTAATACCTATTTCTGTTGGCAATAGCCCAAGTTGATTGCCTTCTTTGCCGATTGTCTCTCTTCTGTTCATTTCAGTAATGAGCCTTAATTCCAGATATTCGTTGATGCCGTATTTCCATAGTGCAGCGGGAAGTACCCAGTTTTTATCTTTTTCACTGATCGATTCATAATTGAAGCCTAGCTCTAGCTGAAAATGTTTTGCAGGCACAATATACGGACACTCCGTCTGGTCGGGCCTGTCTGTCTGAATAGCAGATAAAGACTGCCCTTTAATTTTTAAATGAATTCCAAAGAATAGAAATCCAGAAATAAAAGTCATTGTAATAATTTGAAGTCTGTTCATCAAAATTTTATTATCACTGATTTAAGTTTGATCAAATTAAAGGGATTGAAATTTCCCTAGGAATAATATTGGTCATACAAATGTCTGATAGATGGCTTTGTATAACATGAGCAGCAATTTCATGAAACATACATAAATTTTCTTACTTCGTTTTTTTGTATTGTGTATATTTAAAGGGTAAAATATAATTATGCCGAAACTGAATTTAGCTCGTAATACCTTAGCTATTATTTTAGGTGGTGGAGCGGGCACCCGACTTTATCCGTTAACAGCAAGCAGAAGTAAGCCCGCGGTGCCCATTGCCGGTAAATATCGTTTAGTTGATATCCCAATTTCAAATTGTATGAATTCTGGGATAAACCGGATGTTTGTATTGACACAATTTAATTCTGCTTCGCTGAATAAGCATATCAAGAATACGTATCATTTCAGTATGTTCAGTAGTGCATTTGTGGATATATTGGCTGCTGAACAAACACCCGATAATAGTGGTTGGTATCAAGGTACAGCAGATGCCGTTCGTCAGTGCTTAAGGCATATGTCTCAGCATGAAGCGGAATATATTTTGATTCTTTCCGGTGATCAGTTATATCAGATGGATTTTCAGAAAATGCTCGATAACCATGTTGAACAAGGAGCGGATATATCCATAGCAACAATTCCTGTTGCGGAAAGAGAAGCGCCTGAATTCGGAATTCTTAAATCGGATGAAAAAGGATGGATCACTTCCTTTATTGAAAAGCCCTCCAGTGATATATTACATGAATGGGTGAGTGATACAGGGGCAGAGATGCACAGCAAAGGAAGACGGTATCTGGCTTCAATGGGGATTTATATATTCAATCGTCAGTTGTTGTCAGATCTACTTTTGGAGAATTATATCGCTGCCACAGATTTTGGAAAAGAGATCATTCCTTCTTCCATTACTAATTATAAAGTGGCCAGTTATCAATACGAAGGTTATTGGACGGATATTGGAAATATCTATTCCTTCTTTGAAGCCAATCTGGCATTGACGCAGGAGTTGCCTGATTTTAATTTATTTGACAATGAAAATCCGGTTTTTACCCGCGCCCGCATGCTTCCTCCTGCAAAGATCAGCGGGACAACGCTCGAAAAAACGATCATTGCGGAAGGGTCTATTATTCTGGCAAGCAGGGTTGAAAACAGTGTGATCGGTATTCGTACAAGAATTGGCCTAGGTACAACCATTGTCAGTTGTTATATCATGGGGAGTGATTTTTATGAAACACTCGATGAAATGCTTAAGGCGTCAGAAAAGGGAATTCCTAAGATCGGCATCGGCGACCGATGCTACATAAAAAATACCATCATTGATAAAAATTGCAGGATAGGTAACGATGTTCGTATCAATGGCGGCACCCATTTACCCAATTCCAATCATGAACTTTATACGGTTAAAGACGGTATCGTAGTGGTGAAGAAGGGAGCTATTCTGCCTGATGGATTTGTGATCTGATTTTATTGTGCATTATTATTTCTACTTTCTTATTAATCACTATCTTAGGCAATATTTTATAAATAAACAGCAT
>CAZZJD010000281.1:0-2917 GCA_964654305.1 uncultured Chitinophagaceae bacterium | reverse complement strand
TAGGAATTTTGTCTCGAGCCATATAGCTGTTGTAACCGTTAGTGGCAGGATACACCAGCAAGTGGGGTATTAAAAATATCACAACAGCTCTTTCCCGGTTAATATCCACCAGTTGAGTAAGTGCAAATAAATATACCGGCAGCAGAAAAAATGAGAAGTGAAAGCGTAATAGCTGCACGGTGCTTTTTTGAATCATAGGGCAAGTTAACAAATTGAATACAATGCTTATTCAATATATGTTACAAAATAATTTTACAAATGGATGAGGGCTTAAATTTCTTTATTCCATATTGTTGCAAAATGAAATAATCTTAATTAATCATTATATAAACCTTTTTTAATTGAATTAAAAAGATTTAAATATACTAGGTTGATAGACTAATAAAAAAGATTATTTTTGTCCGGTAATTTTATATACGTTCAACAGAGCAAAATGATCATTAAATAATGACTATGAATAAAATCTATCTCAGTGATTCCGGTCCAAAAGTATCGCCCGCTATCTATGGTTTTTACCGATGGACAGATGAAGATCTTACGCAATCGCAAATGGAATCCATTGTACATCTTTGTTTGAAGCTGGGCATCAATACCTTTGATCATGCCGATATTTACGGTGGCTATCACCTTGAAGAGCTTTTTGGAAAAGTTATTAAGTCGAATGGTATTAAAAGAGAGGATATTGTACTTTTTACCAAAGCGGGTAATATAGTACCTCATTATCTTAAACCGGAGATCAAAGTTCCGCATTACAACAGTTCCGGTAAACATTTACTCGCTAGTTTGGAAAAGTCGCTACGAAACTTACAAACAGATTATGTGGATGTGTTTTTGGTGAATCATCTAGATGCCATTTCTGATCTGGAAGAAACGGCGCGTACACTAGAGCAGATCAAATCTTCGGGGAAAGCGAAGAATATCGGTGTTGTCAATTTTTCTGTATTTCAGCATCAGTTGTTGAGTTCCTATTTACGTACACCAATCGTTACAAATCATATTGAACTCAATTTATTGAATACAGCGGCATTGGATAACGGACAGATTGATTACATAAAACAGAAATATATGCGTCCGCTTGCAACGGCTCCGCTGGCAGAAGGTAAGATTGCTGAGAGTAATGAAAAAGTGCCTTTGCAAGTAAGAGATAAACTAGAACAACTTGCCATTAAATACAATACGCACTTTGAATCAGTTGCTATTGCGTGGCTCGTAAAGCTAGGTGCACTCCCACTCATAGGAACTACTAATGAAGAACGGATAAAAAATATTGCTGCCGGCTTCAGCTTCGAACTTGAACATCAGGAGTGGTATGAACTGTATAATATCACGAAGGGGTATCATACTGCATAACCCCGGCCCCATACTGCAAAACCCCGGCCTCATACTGCATAACCTCGGCCTTAAGGCCGGGGTTATGCAGTATGAGTATGAGATATTATATCCTTCTATTCCCTGATCACCGTACCACTGACTTTTTGTTCACCTGTCCGTAGGATATAAACCAACTGATGTGGTCCGGGAGGAACAATGGTCGAGAAATACTGCACACCTTTATTGAGTTTCCCTGCAATCAGATTGCCGTCTATACGAAATCCTCCGACTGGTGGTGATACCGGTGCCAGCTGAGAAAATACAGGTGTGGTTAAAATGAAAATAAATGAAATGAATAATGCTAGACTTAATATGTTGAATGAGTGTTTGTTTTGAAATGAATGATACATACGCTTTGTTTTTATGAAAAAAAATAATGTCCGCTTACAAAGCGTAAAAGTATGTGTGTGATGGTAGGTGATTAAATGAATAAATTCAGGTCTGTCGCTAATTTTTATCAGGTTGTCAAGGTATCTGTATAAGTTGTCAGATACCCTTCACCCCCTCCCGAGGGGGATACATCCTAGTGATATTCACTACACCAAGATCAGCTCACAACTGACAACAAGACAACGCGATACCATGACAACTCCCTGTAGGGGCATCTACTGCTGCATCTGCTGATCAATACCGGGAATAAAGATTTCTTCTTCTGCAGGTAACACTTCTGAGATATTAACTTCCATGCCTACATCATTCATCTCCTCAAATATATGTCCGTCTTCATATCCAACGGATACGTATACACTAAGTTGCTGTCTGGCTGCTCCCTTGAAAGTTCCCTTCGCAGGTGAACAGTCATAAAAGTTTCTGCCGGCAGATAACTTCACATGATTGTCTTTCACCCAAACGTTATTGGTGGGGTCAATGCCTGCCCAACCATATCCGGGAATCCAGGCTTCCACCCATGCGTGGGTAGCGCCTTCGCCGCGCATGCCGTTTTTATTCGGACAGATATAACCGCTTACATATTTGCAGGGGATGCCTAATGTTCTTAGAATCTGCAGTAAAACATGGGCGAAGTCCTGGCAAACACCGCTCTTGTGTTCTAATATTTCATCTACTGTAGTTTCATAATCGGTAATGCCTTTGATATACTGAAAATGATCGTAGATGTATCGGTTGGAGGCTGCTATGATTTCAATATGATGGCTGCATTCTTTTCTGATTTCATTGCAAATACCGATGATATCTTTTTGTCTGGATATTTGTTCGGGAAGCGAAAGTTCTGTAAGCAACAGATCATTGCCGGGTGTAATTGTTTCAATGGCTGAAATGGTTGATACTTCCGGTCTTGGCTGTTCAATGGTTCTGACAATAAGTTTGCTTTCTATGGTGAGTGATTTGTGCGGTTCTGTGATCGTAAATGTTGCTGTACGGTTTCCCCAGTAATCATTGAATACATGCAAATCGGGATGGTGACTGATGATCAGATCATGCTGCAGGATTTCCTGTGTTGTGCAAATCAGTGGATAGATTTTAATCTGGTTCTGACTTTCCTTAACAGGTTGACTGTATTCGTATCTGGTAATGTGGTGAATGCTGA
>CAZZJD010000280.1:0-2920 GCA_964654305.1 uncultured Chitinophagaceae bacterium | reverse complement strand
CCTTGTAAATACTGTAAAAGGAGAAGCGAATTTTGAGCAAACTACTTTACAGAATGTAATTGAAGCCCGTTCGAAAGCTACGCAGATGAAGGTTGATCCCGAAAATCTTACTCCCGAAAAAATTAAAGAGTTTCAGGCTGCACAGGGTCAATTAAGTCAGGCCTTAGGCAGATTATTGATGATCACGGAAAATTATCCGAATCTGAAAGCCAATGAAGCGTTTCGTAATCTTCAAAAAGAACTTGCCGGGACGGAAAATCGCATTAAGGTTGCGCGTAACGATTTTAATGCTGCTATAAAAGATTACAATATAAAAGTTCGTTCTTTTCCAATTAATTTACTTGCCGGTTTTTTTGGCTTTTCACCAAAAGATGGTTTTACTTCAGATCAAGGTGCTGAAAAGGCACCACAAACTATATTTCCATAAACATGTCTTTATTCTCTTTCTTTTTCACTTCAAAGCCTTTTCTGACAGATGTAGAAGAGCAGAGAGTGACCGAAGCAATTGTAAACGCAGAGAAAAAAACTTCAGGAGAGATCCGTGTTTACATAGAAAACCGTTGCAGCTACATGGATGCTTTGGATCGTGCGAAAGAATTATTCTATCAGTTGAATATGCATCAGACGGAGCTGGGAAATGGCGTTTTATTATATCTGGCTATCAAAGATCATCAGCTGGCTATTTATGGTGGACAAGGTATTCATGAAAAAGTGGGTACCGATTTTTGGAATAAAGAGGTAAAGCAGATTCTCAGTGAGTTTAAAGCGCATCATTATACTGAAGGAATTGTACATGCTGTGGGAGATATCGGAGTCGCATTACAAACGCATTTTCCTTATGATAATCAAGATAAAAATGAATTGTCCAATGAAATCATATTTGGAAAATAATTTGCTATGATCAAACAATTGGCGATCATCTTTTATTGCTTTTCTATTTCAATCTTTTCCATAGCGCAAGGGATAGATCAGTTTATTCCTGAGCGTCCGAGTCCTCCTAAACTGGTCAATGATTATCTTAATATTTTAACGGAAGATCAGAAGCAGGCACTGGAGAAAAAGTTAGTTGCCTTTGATGACAGCACCTCCAATCAGATTGCCGTCATTACCATTGGTGATATTGGGGATTATGAGATAGAGGATTATGCGGTTGCCCTGGGAAGAAAATGGGGTGTTGGTGGCAAAGATTATAATAATGGGATTCTCTTAATAATATTGATAGACCAGAAAAGAGACAAAAGAAAAATTTGGATCGCTACAGGGTATGGTTTAGAAGGTGCTATTCCTGATATTACGGCTAATGGGATCATCGAAAATGAGATCCTTCCTAATTTCAAGTCTAAGGATATTTATCGTGGATTAGAAGAAGGGACAGATGCATTGATACTTGCCGCTGCCGGCGAGTACAAAGCACCGGAAGGCTATCATAAAAGAAAAAAGAAAGATGGTGGCGTTGCGCTTGGCATCATCATAATGTTGGCTATAATTTTGATTATTTCTGGTATTAGCAGAAGAGGAGGTGGGGGTGGTATGATTAGTGGAAGAGGTCGCAGACACTGGGGGAGTACACCTCCCATCTGGTTTCCTTCAGGGGGTTTTGGAAGCAGCCGATCCGGCGGCGGTTTTGGAGGAGGAGGTTTTGGTGGATTTGGAGGAGGAAGCTTTGGCGGTGGTGGAGCAGGAGGTAGCTGGTAAAATCTATATCACCTGCACAATCAGAAATTTTAGATAATGTGTATTCTCCCAGCCATGAATGATTGGATGATCAGCACTTTGCGTTTGGAAAGTGACTTGTCTTAATTGTCTTCTCGCATCTTTAGCAGCCATCTGTATGATCTCCAGAAATAAATCGGGTTGAACCAGATTGGTGCAGGATGAAGTGACAAGAAAGCCTCCCGGCTTCACCAATTTCATTCCTCTTAAATTAATTTCCTTATAGCCAGTAATCGCTTTCTGAATATTGGCTCTTGACTTCGTAAATGAGGGTGGATCCAGCATCACTACATCATATTTTTTGCCTTCCTTTACCCATGATTTGAGGACATCAAAAGCATTCACACATTCAAAATTACAAATGGAAGATACACCATTGAGTTCCGCATTTTTATTACACATGGCGATAGCATTCTCACTGATATCAAGTCCGTGTACCGACTTCGCTCCATAGTGCGCAGCATGAATTTCAAAAGTGCCTGTATACGTGAAAGCACCCAATACATCAGCTCCTTTCACAATATGCTGAATGGCTCTTCGATTATCCTGCTGATCCAGAAAATAACCCGTCTTTTGTCCGTTGGCAATATCTACATAAAACTTCAATCCGTTCTCGTTAATTATAATATTCGTATCGAAGGGTTCGCTTAAGAATCCTTTTTGCTGTGTTAGCCCTTCCAACTCGCGTACGGGCACATCATTCCTTTCATAAATCCCTTTGGGTTGAAATACCTGTTGCAATGCTTTTACTATAGCCGGTTTCCACATATCAATACCTAAAGCCAGCGTTTGTATCACAAAATGATCATTGAACTTATCAATGATCAGCTGAGGAAGTCCGTCTGCCTCCCCAAAGATCAGGCGACAATTTTCTGTGTATCCTAGTTGCTTACGATACTTCCATGCTTCTTCTACTTTATGAAGGAAAAAAGCATCATTGATTTCCTCGTTTTTGTTGCGTGTTAGCAACCGTACTTGAATTTGAGAATTGGGGTTATAGTATCCTTTACCTACAAACTTACCATCATGATAAAACACATCCACAATATCACCCGGATTGGGTTGCCCGTTTAGTTCCTTAACTTCATTTCCGAAGATCCAGGGATGCCCGTTCAATACCCTGTGTCCGATCCTTTTATTCAGAATAATCCTGTTCATAGGCCGTAAAGGTATTTAATAGGCAGTTTTTTCAGGAAAATATCTGGGT
>CAZZJD010000279.1:0-2967 GCA_964654305.1 uncultured Chitinophagaceae bacterium | reverse complement strand
ACCCAGCTAGTAGGGCAATCCAATAACCAGCAAGAAAGAGCAACACTGCCAGCACTTTGTAAGGTGGCAGTGAAGCATCGGAATTCCGCACTCTTTCTGCATCTTTTAATTCCGATTGAAATAAAATCGGAAATTTCCAATGACTGAGAAAATCAGATTCATTCTGAAATGAGCTCATGGCTGTTATATTTTAATTTCCCGTATTTTTAGACTTTTGAAAAACCCTTTTTCCGTCGACGAGACGTTGAACCACGGATTCGAATGAGCCGGACGGGTTCCATCCTAATTCAGAGCAGGCTTTGGCCGCGTTCCCGCAACTGCGCTCGATATCAAGCGGGCGGAAAAGCGAGGGATTTGTTTCTACGTAGTCGCGCCAATCCTGACCACAAAGGCGAAACGCTTCAGCCACGAATTCCTGTAGGGTACGCTCAACCCCGGTGGCGATGACATAATCCCGGGGCACGGATTGTTGCAACATCCTCCACATGGCTTCGACGTAGTCGGGAGCCCAGCCCCAGTCCCGGCGGATGTTAATCTTGCCTAGATAAAGCTTTTCGCGGGACCCGTTGGCAATGCGCAAAGCGGTTGAAACAATTTTACTAGTCACAAACCTCTCCGGGCGCAAAGGAGATTCATGATTAAAAAGAATGCCCGTGCAGGCAAAGATCCCGTAAGCTTCGCGATAGTTAGTCACAGCATAATAAGCGGCTGCTTTGGCTGTGGCATAAGGACTTCGTGGGCGAAAAGGCGTCTCCTCCGTGGCCGGCTCGGGTGTGTTACCAAATACTTCACTGGAGCCAGCGTTGTAGAATTTCACCGGGCTTTTCAAAAGTCTGATGCACTCAAGTAGGTTCATCGTTCCGATCAGGATGCTGTCAAATGTCTCCACCGGATACGCAAATGACATCCCCACCGAGGTCTGCCCCGCCAGGTTGTAAATCTCATCCGCCTCCGCCTGTTGCAGGGCCGTCAATACACTGCGGAAATCGGACGTCACCATGGAGGCCAACTTCACCCGATCCCGAATCCCCAGCTTCACCAGGTTGGCAAAAGAGGAAACCTCGTGATCCCGGGAGGTACCGCACACCTCATATCCCTTCTCCAGCAGCAGCTTGGCCAGGTAGGCACCGTCCTGCCCAGAAACGCCAATAATTAGGGCTTTTTTCATTTGCAGTCTCAAGCAGGAGTGCCAACAACCGTCGGTGAAGGGATTTTAATATTGCGATTAGATTTCTGAAAAGAATCCTTAGCGCTGTTGAGATCCTCATAAAATCCAAAAATGAGCGAAGCCAAGGTCGCCAAATCGTTGCTCTGACGGGATTTTACTCTCGCGGCTTGCTCCTTAAGTTTTTTGTTTTTGGGCTGATGACGAATAAGGTTTTTGATGGCAGCAAAGATGGAATCGACATCCAGCGGATTACAATAAATGACAGCCTCTCCACACACTTCCGGCAGCGAGGAGCAGTCAGACACGACGCAGGGGACGCCCCAAGACATCGCTTCCAGCGGCGGGTATCCAAAGCCTTCGTTGAATGACGAATAGATCAACCCACGGGCGTTTTTCAGGAGAAATTCAAGTTTGGCCGGTGGAAGTTCGGGAATGGCCAAGAGGCGTGCGCTTTGCCTCACGGAGGGTATTCCCAAATCGGCGGGATTTGTAATCCCGGCAAGGACAAGTTTGAGTCGTGGATTGGCTTTGGCAAATTCGGGTTCGGCGAACAGGCTTTCAAACGCCGCGACGGCCGAGGCGGCGTTTTTTTCGAACCTACCGGCATTAAGGACCACTAGATAGGGATCGGCCTTGAAATCGATGCCCGGCCACTCAAACAATTCGGGCTCCGGTCGGTCTTTTTCCGGGGCAAAGAGAACCTCAATGGCACCGCTTCGGCCAGCATGGGTGCGGATGTTTTGGGCTGAATATTCGGAGATCGTCACAAGGGTATGCAGTGATTCGTGGGAGCATATGCCGCGATACATTTCTTCGAGTTCCCGCGCGTGGGCCGCTTGTTTGGACTTCTCCGAATTCCAGCGGGATTCGCTGAAACCGGCCTCAGGGAGGCAGCCGGCTTTTTTTCTGGCCGTGGCCACGGTCTCCCAATTCGCCGCCAGTTCATAATCCCGCATATCCAGAAGGGTTCCCACCACCCTGGTTTTCGTATTTCTTTCGAATTTCAACCCCCCGCCCACGCGCTTCATATATTCGTAGCCGGTATATGCGACGATGGCTGGGGCAAAGAACGAATGGAAACATCCCATGTTTACCAGTTTCACGATATCATCGTAGGACTTGACCCTCACAAGATTGATCGCGAACCGCCGACACTCCTCGTAGACCCAATCGTCAATAAACAGATCCGGATCGAGGGCAGCCCAAAGCTGAATATCCGGCCTACGGAGGGCCGCCTTGATCAGGCCTTTAAACACAGCTTTGCCATATTCCCCCCCGCCGTGAAAACCGGGCTGGCAAAAGAAGAGATCGGCCAAGACGTGCCTTCGTCCGTCGGTTGTGAGGTTTCGAATTAAATCCGTGTCGATGGCAAGCGGCAGACCGGCAGCTGCGTCGGCGTGTCTTTGCAGCATTCGTAAAGACGTCTCAATTCCCCTCAAGGCTCCATCGTATCCATGCAGCATTTTTTTTTGCTCCTTCACCATCCCTGTGGACACGCCCTCCTCATGAAAAATGGCCAACTCTGATGAGTAGAGCATCAGGTGGCCCGTAATCAGGGACCGCACCGCGAGCGGGAACTCCTCCCCATAGAGGAAGCTAGCCTCGTCAAAGGGCTTGTGGTGGCAGCGAACAAAGATGGGAGAAAAAATATAGCATGCGCCTTGCAGGACGGGATTAACGATGACTTGTTCTTGTGGGCTCCGTGTGCCAATCCGTTGGAACATGGCCGAGCCGGTCCTGAGATATTCGTCCTTTTGGCGGAAAAAAAGATCCTGAAGGTCTTTCCATTCATCGAGCCC
>CAZZJD010000278.1:0-2988 GCA_964654305.1 uncultured Chitinophagaceae bacterium | reverse complement strand
TGGTTCAGTATGGTGATGGGCAGACAACATTGGTTAATGAGAAAACGCATGGTTATACAGGCGGCAGCTGGAATGATCGCGCCTATTGGTTGAGCCCAGGTAGCAGAAGATTTCTGGAAGATGATCAGTCCAGTTCTACTATCGGTTTCCGTTGTGCTATGGTAAGATACGGTAGCCAGGAAGGAAATGGCCTTAAAACAGGTAACTGGTTCAAACAAAGAAAACAAAATAACAGAAAAAGAAAATAATCTCTTTCTTCAATATGCTATAAAGCCCTGAGAATATCAGGGCTTTATTTTTTTTATGAATTGACAAGCCCAAACTATTTTTGATACATGATCAATATCGCTCAGTTATATAATTTATTCCAAAAACACCCTTACATCCAAACGGATTCCAGAAAACTAAAGGAAGGGGAAATATTTTTCGCGCTGAAAGGAGAAAATTTCAATGGTAATCTTTTTGCAGAAGAAGCAATTCAAAAAGGAGCAGCCGCTGTAATTGTTGATGAAGAGATCTCTTTCAAGCATAAAGACATAATTAAAGTTGATCACGTGCTGAATACCCTGCAAGAGCTTGCGCTTTATCACCGAAAACAATTTAATATCCCTTTTCTTGCTATTACTGGCAGCAATGGAAAAACGACCACAAAAGAGTTGATTCATGCTGTATTGTCTTCTCATTATATAACTTATACCACCGAGGGAAACCTTAATAATCATATTGGTATTCCTCTTACTCTATTAAAAATTAAAGCCGATGCTGAAATGGCCGTAATTGAAATGGGGGCAAATCATCAGAAAGAAATTGAAGGCTATTGTGAATATGTTTTGCCTACACACGGCCTCATTACTAATATTGGCAAAGCACACCTGGAAGGGTTTGGAGGGATTGAAGGCGTAAAAAAGGGGAAAGGTGAGCTGTTTGACTTTTTAAGAGATAAAGATGGAACTGTTTTTGTTTATCATGATCAGGAAGCATTGAGAGATTTAAGTAAGGGATTAAATAAGATCATTACTTACGGAACCCATCAAGCAGATATTATGGGTAAGGCCATTCAGGCAGCTCCATTACTTTCCGTTCAAGTTCAATTCAATAAAGGATTGAAAACGCTGCATACACAATTAGTAGGTGATTATAATTGTCCGAATATTTTAGCAGCTGTAGCGGTTGGCACTTACTTTAAGGTGCCAGTGGAAAAAGTTATCTCTGCTATTGAAAATTATACTCCCAACAATAGCCGGTCACAACTAATTAGAATAGGAACCAATGAAGTAGTACTGGATGCATATAATGCAAATCCTTCCAGTATGACCCTCGCTATTCAGAATTTTGCAAAGCAAAAAAAACCACATAAAATATTGATGCTCGGGTCCATGGCTGAATTAGGAGAAGAAAGCATTAAAGAACATCAACAGATTGTAAAACTGATTGAATCTTTTCAATGGGATGCAGTCGTATTGGTAGGGAAAGAATTTGAAAAAATTAAACATGCCTATTTACAGTTCAGCAATTCTGAAGAAGCCGGGAAATGGTTAAAGGATTACAATCCTCAAAACTCCTCTATTCTGATGAAAGGATCGAGAAGTTCAAAAATGGAAAAAGTGATGGAATTAATTAGTAATTCGTAATTAATAATTTTTAATTACGAATTCTCAAATCTTTTCCTGACACAACTCAATTAACACCCCATTCGTTCCTTTGGGAAGTAAAAAACAGATAAGCTTATTATCCGCTCCTTCTTTAGGATGTTCGTTCAGCAGCGTGAATCCTGCTGCTTTTAATCTTTCCATCTCTGCAAAAATATCTTCCACATCAAAAGCAATATGATGCATTCCCTCTCCCTTTTTCTCAATATATTTTGCAATCACACCATCGGCCATTGTGCTTTGCAATAATTCAATCTTGGTCTCTCCTGTCTGAAAGAAAGCTGTCTGAACATTTTCTGAAGCTACAAGCTCCGTTTTGTAACATACCGTATTAAGCAATTGCTCAAACAAAGGAATGGAAACAGAAAGATCTTTCACGGCAATACCAATATGTTCTACTTTACGCATAAAATAATTTTCTGAAAGATAAGTGTATTCTGAATAGATAATTACAGAAAACACAATTTATGCAAACGATAAAATCCCGGTATTTTTACATTACCAAATCGGTATGTCAGCATCAAGACCCATATTTTTAGATTATGCATCCACCACCCCACTGGATGAAGAAGTGTTGGCTGCCATGATGCCTTATTTCACAACGTACTACGGGAATGCTTCTTCCAAATCGCATGCATTCGGATGGATTAGTGAAGATGCTGTAGAAATAGCAAGACAAGAAATTGCATCTTTTATTGCATGCATAAAAGAAGAATTGGTTTTTACATCAGGGGCTACTGAATCTATAAACCTTGCCCTTCGCGGTATAACAGAACCTTTGGCCGGACTCAAAAACCATATCATCGCTTTTGCAGATGAACATCGCGCCGTACTCGACACACTTTATGATCTGGAGAAAAGAGGATATCAGATCACCTTATTACCTGTTGATACAAATGGACAGATCAATATCTCAGACTTAGTTGATGCCATCACCGAACAAACGCTCCTGATCTCTTGCATGTATGCCAATAATGAAACGGGAGTGATACATCCTGTTCAGAAGATAGGTGCCATTGCAAAAGAAAAGAATAAGTTTTTTTTCTGTGATGCCACTCAGGCTTTCGGAAAAACCCCAATCAATGTACAGGATGACAACATTGATATGATGGCTTTCTCAGCGCATAAAATCTATGGCCCCAAAGGTGTTGGTGCATTATATATCAGAAGAAAAGATCCAAGAGTGATGCTGACGCCACAGATCACCGGTGGATCACAGGAAAGAAATCTCAGAAGCGGCACGCTTAATGTAGCAGGTATTGTGGGCTTTGGAAAAGCTGTTGCATGCTGTAAAAAAAATATAATAACAGAAACTGAACGCATTACGGAACTAAGAATG
>CAZZJD010000277.1:0-2992 GCA_964654305.1 uncultured Chitinophagaceae bacterium | reverse complement strand
TCAGTTTCACCCTTTACTAAATAAATCCAGATGGCGCTATCTAAATCCGTTGATTCCGTATAAACTAATTCGCCTGATTCAAAAAAAGAAAATTGATACTGTTATCCTTGAGCATCCTTATTATGGATGGATCATTCCCTTTCTTCGTGTATTCACCCGAGTTCGTATCATATGCCATACGCACAATGTTGAGTCCGAACGCTTCAGAACTATCGGAAAAAAATGGTGGCGCATACTCTCTCTATATGAAGGCTTTGTATTGCGGCATTGCAACAAGGTCTTATGCATCACAGAAGAAGATCGTCAATTTTTCATAGATAGAATGCAAGTTCAAAAAAATAAATGCATCATCTTCCCTTACGGGATCGAACAAAATGAACCTCCTACAGATAAAGCTGAGAGCAAACATGCCATCTGTAAAAAACATAATCTAGATCCGGATTTACCATTGTTATTTTTCAATGGCGCGCTCGACTACAAGCCCAATATAGAAGCATTAGAAATCATTGTGAATGAGATTCAACCCCGGCTAATCTCCAAAAAATTCATCGCGCAGATTCTTATTGCAGGCAGAAACTTACCCAAACATTATAAATCATATATTTCCGAACAAAAAGAAAAGATCGTTTATGCAGGATTTGTAGATGATATATCCCTCTACACAAAAGCCGCAGATATATTATTGAATCCTGTGGTGACAGGGGGCGGTGTAAAAACAAAAATGATCGAGGCATTGGGGCTGAATACAACAGTCGTATCAACCCGATCAGGAGCAAAGGGCATCAGTAAGGATGATACCGGAGAAAAACTACTTATTTCAAATAATAATGACTGGGATAGATTCACGGAATTGATAATGGAAGCAAGAAAAAAAGACACCCTTAAAACACCGGAAAAATTTTACCAACAATATTACTGGGGACATATCATGGAAGATTTACTTCAACAACTATCGTAGCAATATGCCGGTCATTCTGAGAAATATATTCTTAATCCAATTACGTGTCCCTTCCTTTACTATGAACAGAAACGATGTTATCTGATAATGGAAGCCCTTCCCCTTTCTCATTTTCAAAATCTGGAGTTCATGCGTCATCATGGTATTCCGGAGGGCTAGTCTTTTTTCTGGAGAGGTACTGGCATTATTGATATGGACAATTGTTGTGCCGGGGAAGAAAATATTTTTATACCCTAAAGACTGAATCTGCCAACACCACAAATGATCTTCGCCATACATAAAGAATCGTTCATCCAGTTTTTGGTCAGGCATTTTTTGTAAAAGTTCTCTTCTGAACATAAAAAAAGCTCCATTCAGCCAGTCACATTCCGTAACAAAATCACTTTTAAAATACCTGCCCAACATATAAGAGGCTCTTTTTTTATAAGGCATCAGATAAAGAAAGGGTCTGAAAAGATCCGACAATTCCCATACGAAGGACCTGAATCTTCGGGCCGTATACTGAATGGTTCCATCCGGATAAGTCATGCGGCATCCCACCACACCGGCTTTCTGTTGCTCTAGAAGAAATCGTAACGTTTTTCCGATGGCATCTTCCTGTAAGATGGTATCACTGTTTAATAAGAGAATCACATCACCAGAAGCTACGTGTATGCCGGCATTATTTCCGGCAGCGAATCCGATATTCTGATCATTTCTGACAAGATGGATAGAAGGATATTTCATTTGAAATAAAGCAGGGTCGCATTCCGAAGAAGCGTTATCCACGAGAATAATCTCATAAGGAACAGTAGTCTGTTCGATCACCGAACTGATACAGTCGCATGTGATCTGGTACGTATTATAATTAATGATGATGACGGATACCACGAATATAATTTACACGATAAGAAAGAAACATATAAATCTTAGAGAACAGTCTAATTTTTAAGAAAGCATGTGGTAAACATGCCTGCCAGCGGATGATACGGATGAGTTCATCCGGCACGGTCAATCCTCTCGCATAAATCTTAAGCTGATCTAAAGAGCGGATAGCAAGATTTCTCATCAGCCGCCACCACCCGTCATAAGATACCCAACCCTCAAAAACACGGTGGCCATGTTTTTGATAATAAAGGAGGGCTTCATATATTTCTATGTCAGGATTTCTAAAGCAATCATTGGTCACCTGCGTATCATTATAACTCATGGTGATAAGAGGGCGTTCAATGTAGGAGCATCTATATTTCTGCAGTATCCGCACGTAGGCTTCTATATCGACAAGCCATTTAAACCCAGGATCATACAGTTCCAACATCTCTTTTCGGAACATCAATACACTTGGCGGACCTATTTGATTTGATGCGAAAAGACGATAAGGATGCCTGCAGATCTTTCTGAATAAATTTTGGGAAATCGTTTTATCTAAGTTTAGCTTATCGGACTCAAAAAAAGCTGAATATCCTGAAAAAATACAGTCTATATTCGGTTTTATCTGAGCGACAAATTCTGATAAAGAATTCTCATCGGTAAGCCAGTCATCATCATGAATGATCTTGATCCATTCGCCACCAGCATACTTTATACCCTCCATCCAATTAAGTGGAGTTCCCTTGGGAGGAATGTTTTTATGATATTGTATTGGAAAACTGAAAGAATGAGCGTGAAGATATTGTTTGATCAGCTCATCATTTGAATCGTCGGTGATAATGACCTCAAAATTTTTGTAGGATTGTTTTTCTATTGAGTAAAGCAGGCGCGACAAATAAGGCAAACGCTTATAAGCCGGTATACAAATGGAAATAGATATGTTTTTTAAGTTCATTTTTAAAATCAAGATTTCAGCATTTGTAATGCCGTATCCAATTGATTCAATATTAAATTTTTATCACAATGTAATTCCATAAACCGATGATATGCATTCAACCCTTTTTCGTGTAATTCATTATTCGTAAGGCCTGGAATAAATGCAGCTATGCGATCAATGTCACCACTTTCAAAAAGAAAACCTGTCTTCTCATCCACAAAATCAGTTATCCCCCCAGAATCAATACA
>CAZZJD010000276.1:0-3005 GCA_964654305.1 uncultured Chitinophagaceae bacterium | reverse complement strand
ACTCCGTAAAATGCATTTTGAAAAAATTGAAGAATCAGACGGCGGCGTCAAATATAAAAAAGGAGCTTTCAGGGTACATCTTCATCGGAAAGATGATTTCCATGAAATGGATTTCTGGTACAGGGAGGATCGCCGGCATGTAAAAGAACCGCTGGCACTCCACGAACTGCAAAATCATTATTTGTCAATGACCAAGGTTCATCTTACAGACGCAGCCGTCTGAATAAACCGGCCGCCAAAGACGATTTTAGCTTAATTTTTGAGCCCTTACTGGTTTTAAGTTCCTTTAAGGGCTTATTTTTTTTACTTTTTTTGGAAAAAACACCCTATCTTCGCACCCCCAAAATATGGCTAAGCAAGATTTAATTAAACAAGACGGAACAATTTTAGAGGCGCTAAGCAATGCTATGTTTAGGGTGAAACTGGAAAACGGACACGAAATTCTGGCTACTATATCAGGCAAAATGAGGATGCACTATATCCGTATCCTTCCTGGCGATAAAGTGGGCGTAGAAATGAGTCCTTATGATTTGAGTAGAGGGCGGATCATTTTCCGTTATAAATAAACTTCAACCCACAGAGGGTTGATCAAATTGGAATGTATGAAAGTAAGAGCTTCAATCAAAAAACGCAGCACCGATTGTAAAATCGTGAGAAGAAAAGGTAAGCTGTACATTATTAACAAGAAGAATCCTCGTTTTAAACAAAGACAAGGATAATTATTATTTGAATTAAATTAAGAACTATGGCGCGTATAGCCGGTATAGATTTACCAAAAAACAAAAGAGGAGAGATTGGGCTTACCTACATCTATGGTATTGGTCCTTCAACTGCCCGCTACATTCTTGAGAAAGCAGGAATTGATTTCAATAAAAAAGTGAATGCTTGGAATGATGACGAGTTAAATGCGATTCGTAATATCATCACCAATGAATTCAAAGTAGAAGGTCAGCTGAGAAGCGAGGTGCAAATGAGTATCAAACGTTTGTTGGATATTGCCTGCTATCGCGGTCTTCGTCACAGAAAAGGTTTGCCGGTTCGTGGTCAGCGTACTAAGACAAATAGTCGTACCAGAAAAGGTAAACGTAAGACGGTTGCCGGTAAGAAAAAGGCAGCTAAGAAATAATGAATGAGTCGGCATCCATTTGTTTTGGTTGCCGGCTTTTACATATTGCACCATCTCGGTTTTTCGTCAGATGTCCCGGTGCAGACGGAGAGGAAAACCGGTCTGAGTAACATCAGATAATATTTTTTGATCACCTTATAAAGTCATTATGGCAAAAGCACAACAGTTAAGCGCGAAAGCGGCTGCAAAAAAAAGAGTGGTGAAAGTAGATACAGCAGGAGATGCTCATATCTCTGCTACTTTCAACAACATTATTATCAGTCTTACCAACAAGCAAGGTCAGGTTATTTCCTGGAGCAGTGCCGGTAAGATGGGGTTTAAAGGTTCCAAAAAGAATACACCTTATGCGGCTCAGGTTGCTTCATCTGAAGCGGCAAGAGTAGCTTTTGAGGCAGGTCTCAAAAGAGTGGATGTATATGTAAAAGGTCCTGGTAGCGGAAGGGAAAGTGTCATTCGTGCCTTAGCACAAAGCGGTATTGAAGTATCGATGATCAAAGATGTTACGCCTTTACCGCATAACGGTTGTCGTCCTCCCAAGAAAAGAAGAGTTTAATCGATTTGTTGGCATCGTACCCGAACCGATGCAGACATCTTTAACATATGTTCGGGATTCATTTTAATAAAGGGTGAATGATTGATTTTTAACGCTTTTAATGATCATCTCACCGGTTTCTAAAAAGCGTAAATGAATAAAAATTATGGCACGTTACACGGGTCCTAAGACCAAAATCTCTCGTATTTTCGGTGAGCCTATTTTAGGTAATGGTAAATGGCTTACTAAAAACAGCAACCCTCCCGGTCAGCACGGTGCTGCCCGCAAGCGTAAAAGCTTAGGAGAGTATGCTCTTCAGCTTCGCGAAAAGCAAAAAGCAAAATACACTTATGGTGTATTGGAAAAACAATTCCGCAAAACATTTGAAGAAGCCGCTCGTCTGAAAGGGGTAACAGGTGAAAACCTGATGCGTTTATTGGAAGCTCGTTTGGATAACACAATCTTCCGTCTCGGTATTGCGCCCAGCCGCCCTGCTGCCCGTCAGCTGGTAAGTCATAAGCATGTTACCGTTAACGGCATTATCACAAATGTGCCTTCTTACAGTTTAAAGCCTGGTGATATCATCTCAATCAAAGACAAGAGTAAAGATAATTCGTCTGTTACTAGCCAGATCAAAGGAAAGAATCCTAAGTTCAACTGGTTGGACTGGAATGAAACAGAAATGAAAGGAACCTTTATCGCTTATCCCGAAAGAGAAAGCATTCCTGAAAATATTAAAGAACAACTGATCGTAGAATTGTACAGTAAATAATCCTGAAGGATCGTACTGAATTCTATTCAATGTATCATCATCATTAAAACAAATATATGGCCATACTTAATTTCGTAAGACCCGATAAAATTGTACTTCAAAAAGCAACTGATTTTGAAGCTTCATTTGAATTTCGTCCACTAGAGCCCGGCTTTGGTGTTACTGTTGGTAACGCACTTCGCCGCGTATTATTAAGCGCCTTAGAAGGTTATGCTATTGTTGGCATTAAGATTGAAGGTGCTGATCATGAATTTGCCACGCTTAAAGGAATTACTGAAGATGTGGTAGAATTTATCCTGAACTTAAAACAAGTGCGTTTTAAAAAGAAAGTAGAACATGATGTGGCTGCTGAAAAAATTACATTGAGTCTTAAAAATAAGACAGAGTTCAATGCTTCCATGATTGGAGAAGCTTCTCAAAGCTTCGACGTTATGAATCCTGAATTGCTGATTTGCACGATGGATACTAGCGCAAAACTCGACATTGAAATTCATCTTGCAAAAGGACGTGGGTACGTTCCTGCCGACGAAAATAAGCCAAAAGAACACGTATTGGGATAGATGCCTACAGATTCT
>CAZZJD010000275.1:0-3025 GCA_964654305.1 uncultured Chitinophagaceae bacterium | reverse complement strand
TAGGTGCAAAACGCTCTACAATTCTTACGGAGTTTTTAATGGAGAGTGCTTTCCTGTGTTTATTGGGAGGTGCGATCGGGTTAATAATGGTTTATCTTTTAACGCTCATCCTTACTCATGCCCTGGATTTTGAAGTTTTTATTTCTTTGAAACTTTTTGCAGGTGCCGTAATTACATGCATCATTACCGGAATATTAGCAGGCATCATACCAGCCTTCATTGCGGCAAAAATGGATCCGGTAGTTGCCATTCGGAGTAAATAAGTTTACTTTGCATTTTATTAATTTACTGTGTCTGTTGTTATATTAGCCATTGAATCTTCCTGCGATGAAACTGCTGCATCCGTCTGTATAGATGGCCGTATCTTGTCGAATGTAATTGCCTCTCAGTCTGTGCATGAATTGTACGGAGGTGTTGTCCCTGAACTCGCAAGCAGAGCACATATGGAAAATATCGTTCCTGTTGTTGAACTTGCCTTACAGAGAGCCAATATTAATCTTGCAGATATTGATGGTATAGCGTTTACGCAGGCGCCCGGATTGATAGGCTCCTTACTCGTTGGCGCTCAGTTTGCCAAATCATTGGCTTTTGCTTTGAATAAACCATTGATATCCGTGCATCATATGCAGGCACATGTATTGGCGAATTTAATTGCTGAACATAAACCGGAGTTCCCATTTCTATGTCTCACTGTAAGCGGTGGTCACACTCAGATCGTGCTATGTCAATCTCCATTGCAGATGAAAGTGCTGGGTGAAACGATTGACGATGCTGCGGGAGAAGCATTTGATAAATCGGCTAAATTATTAGGATTGCCTTATCCGGGCGGTCCACTAATCGATCGATATGCTAAAGCCGGAAATGCCGCCCGATTTCAGTTCCCTGAACCGCAAGTGGAAGGATTGAATTTTAGTTTTAGCGGACTTAAAACATCTGTATTATATTTTTTACAAAATGCAGGAAAGAGTTTATTGTATAAAGAAAAATTACTGGTTTCAGAGACAGAGCAAAAACAGTTTATTCAAGATAATCTGGATGATATATGTGCTTCGGTGCAATCCAGAATAGTATCTATTCTTTTAAATAAACTTCAGAAAGCAGTTGATATGACTCAGGTAAAAACTGTTTGTCTTGCCGGCGGGGTAAGTGCAAATGCCGGTCTAAGAGAAGCATTCATCAATTTGGGAGAAAGTGAAGGATGGGAAACTTATATACCCTCTTTTGAATATTGTACTGATAATGCAGCCATGATTGCGTTGACAGGTTATTATAAATTTCTGGCCAACGATTTTGCTGATTTAAATGTTGTGCCATCTGCACGTGCCATCTGGTAATCTATGCCGAATCATTTTTTTCAATTTAAACAGTTTGTCATTCATCAGGATCGTTGTGCGATGAAAGTGAGTACCGATAGTTGTTTGTTTGGAGCATGGTTATGTAAAACGATCATACCTTCTTTGACTAATATTACGTCTGCATTAGACGTTGGTACCGGCACAGGTCTATTGATGCTGATGATGGCTCAGGGACATAGTTTTTCAATTGATGGAATAGAGTTGAATGAAGATGCTTATCAACAAGCGTTGTCAAATATTAATGCATCTGAATGGAAGAATCGTTTATCATTATTTCATGGAGATGCGCGTGGATTTGTCTTTGATAAAAACTATGATTTGATTATTTCTAATCCGCCATTTTATGAAGATGATTTACTTCCTGATTCTGTTTCAAAGGCAATAGCAAAGCATGATACGGCTTTACGATTTGATGCGTTGTTGGATGTGATTGAAACGAACCTAACCTTTGAAGGTTTTTTTGCATTACTGATTCCTTATCATCGTTTAGAATATTTGAAAGTATTATCCTTATTAAACGGGTTTTATTTACACAAAGTAGTTCATGTGCGACATCAGGAAGATCATTCTTTTATACGTTCAATGGTTTTGTTGGGGAGAAAACTTATCTCCACTCATTCTCAAATAATTACTATAAAACGGAAAAATGGGTCTTACACTAAAGAATTCACTGAATTATTAAAGGAGTATTATTTATATCTATAACTTACAATCTACAACATCCACCTCACAACACTCCGGCATATTCTTTAAGATATTCATACCCCTTTGTCAATTTTCCATCTTTAAGAATCGTTGCTCTGTCAATAATGGGTGAGCTCCCTTTCATAAGATCTTCAAAAATGTATTTGATAAGTTGCTCGCCAAAGTAGCGTGATGCATCTCTGGGCAGTTCATTGGGGAGATTGCCCACGGCGATAATATCGACTGAATTAGGTTGATATGGTTTTGTCTTTTCAAGTGTTGATTTATCCACTCCATAAATCGGTTCATCAATGGTAGAGTCGCCTTTGTTTACGGGAACAGAGCCGCCTTCATCATTGGTGATGTCAGCAATGCTTTGGATCTTGAATTCAGGTGATTTAAATTCTTCGATAGAAAACAGTGGCGCTATACCTTTATCCCAATACACACCATTCATTAGTATATTGGTTTGTTTTACATAAGGTGAGAAGGAGCATCTGTATTCTTCCGGATGATCATGGAAATTCTGACGGTTATAGGTGCCGTCATCTTTTCTCTCGTAAAGATCTCTTCCTTTCAAATGTACATAAACAGGATATTGATAAGTCTTATGTAAATAATCGAAAGGTTCTACCTCATGAATGCCCATCAGATTCATAATTTCTAATATTCCATGGGCCACCCGACCGCTTCCGGTTACAGCAATTTTGATGGGAGGTATTTTTAAGCCAAAATAGGTGTGTATAAGTTGACGATAATCGCGTACATCTTTTACTCTGCCTAAATTGAATTTTCCTGTTCGTGCGCTATAAGCCATCATCCCATTATGTGCACCAACGATGCCTGCGAAAAAGCCAAAGCCGATGATGCGTTGCCCGTCATCGTGGGTCAGGCATTCGTAATCTATTAGGGTAATATTTTTTTTCACCATCTCCTGCATGAGTGCTTTGTTATGCGGCTGTGCTTTTTTGGTATGGGAGAAGAAG
>CAZZJD010000274.1:0-3027 GCA_964654305.1 uncultured Chitinophagaceae bacterium | reverse complement strand
CCAAAATCGGCAACATGTCAGAGGCAGCCACATAGTTGAGCGGCTGCTCGTAGGGGTCACTCAGATCCACGGCGACGTCGAACTCCTCGATCAGCTTTTTGATGTAATCCATGTTGACCGGACGGGTGACGATCAGGATCCGGTTGGTCCGCGTGTCGGCGATCAGCTGGATATCCCCGGAGACGCTCCCTCCCTCGCCCGCATTGATCGTGGCGCTGACGCCCGCCCCGGAGGCCTCGGGCAATCCGGGAACCCCGGGGGTCGGGGTCGGCTGGCCTTGGGCGGATTGGGCGGGAGGGGTGGTGCCCTTGCTCTCTTTGCGTTTTTCCAGAATTTCGGTGATCAGCTCCACCACCCGGTCCGCGTTGGCCTGTTGCAGTTGGACAAATTCCGAGCGCACTTCCGGGGCGGGCTGATCCACCAGCTGGCGCACCTCGATCAGCCGCCGGATCAGGCTGGAATTTTCCGTGATCACCACCTGATTGGCCGTCGGCACCGCCACCATGCTTCCGTAGGAATGCAGGGCGATGAACTTGTCGAAGATTTGCACGGCGTCGTTCGCGGTAAGATAGGTGAGCGGCATGACGAAGGTGGCGATGACCTCCCCTTCGGGAAGCTCGTTTTCGTTGGTGAAGACAAAAACCCCCTCACTCCGCGGGTTTTTATTGACCGTGCTGATGACCTTGACGGCTTTTTTGTCGACCGCGATGAAGGCGTAGCCGTTCAAAAGCAGCATCGATTCGATCAGGCGGATAGCCTCCTCTTTGGTCACCGGTTGGTTGAGGCTGAGGCTGAGATTCTGGTTCAGGGCCGCCAACCCCGCATCCTTGATCAGGGTTACCCCCTTGAGGTCCTCATAGAGTCTTAAAAAATCCGAAACGGGGTTGTCGGGATACTGAAATTGAACGCTGTTGGAGGAGATGATTGGTTCCTGGCCGGAGCCAGAGGAAGCAGGGGGCGAGGGCTGGGCGGACAGGAACGCCGAGGTAACCAACAGAACCAGCCAAACGACGAAAGGCCGCGGCGTCATCGGGAAGACTGCGGGGGCGGAACCGGCATGACGCGACCAGGCCGAACGGCGGGATTGATCGGCGCGGCCTGGGCCGCGGGCACGACCGCCGCCGGTTGCGCCATGGGCATCGGGGCGGCGGGCATGCCTTGGCCCATCGGGTTGGAACTTTCATATCTCAAGGTGGCGGTCTCTGAGCCCTTGCGGATCACCGCAGTCATTTTGGTCGGGTTCCCCTCGGGATCGCGCTGCACTTTTTCCAAAACCATGCCTTGGGAGGACGGCGAAGGTTGGGTCCCCACCATCAATCTCTGCGGTCCGTTGCGCTTGGCCACCATCACGAACTCTTTGCCCTCCAGCCGGGCGTACCCGGCCAGGACGAGATCCTTCGCAAAATCGGCGTTCTCCTGGGTGGCGGAAGCCAGGGTGAAGGGGCTTTTTTTGGCCAAGGCCGCATACCGGCTGGGAGAAAGCTGCACGGGAAGGGTGACGGCCGAGGCCGTTTCCGGCCCGGAGGCGGAGGGAGGGACAGGCATATCCTCCGAAGCTAAGGCCAAGCCCAAACAGGCCAGCAGCAGACCTGCGAGGGATGTGAAAAACTTGCTCATGGATTGTTGGGCCGGAAGAACTGTCCCACCTCCACCTCCCCGACCATTTTGGGGGGTTCGGGCCCGATTTTCAGGTTCAGCGAGGTCACGGCGATTCCCTGCTCCGGGCGGTAGGCCGCCACCAGCCACTCGAGGAACTGCCCCAGACTTCCGTTCATCCTCATCCGATGGGTGTAGAGAAGAAAACGCGGCCCGGTCTTGGGGGCGGGAACTTTTTGCTCCTCCACCTTCAGGCCGGCGGTGTTGGCGGCGGTCTGCAACATCATCTGCAGGGATGAGGAGGGATTTTCCGCGGGGGCGGCCTGAAAATGCTTTTCCAGCCATTCAGCCCGCAACCGCCAATCCTCCCGCTGCCCCACCCAGAAGCGGGCCTCGCTCAGTTCCTCCTCCATCTGGGCCAACCGACGGCGCTGGGTGCGGTCCAGGTCCAGAAACACCTTCAGGAGAATCAGGTGCAACCCCACGACCAGCGCCCCCAACAGAAGGAACGTCAGTTTTTTCTCATGGCGCGTCAGAACCCGCACTTTCCCCTCCTTCCTCGTTTTCGCTGATCACCCCGGGCGGAATTCCCTCCGCCTGAAATCGCGCGTTGCCGTTCGGCAGCAGCTGCGGAGGCGGATATTTCCAGCGGAACCCCGCCAGGGCCGGCTCTTTTTTCAGGCCGTTGAGATACTGGTCCACCAGCTGCAGGTTTTTTCCCTCCCCTTGGAGCAGAAGGCGCCGGGGGTCGAGGTCGAACAGCGTGAGTCGGACCCCGTCGATCTGGGGAGGATCGGTTTCAATGAGCGACCGGGAAACTTGCCAAAGAAGCTCGAGGGCGTTGCGGCGCGGCTCCAGCCACGCGCCGGCTTCCCGCCAGAGCATTGCCGTGGACCGGATGGAGTCCGCCTCCGGCCCGATTTTTTTCAACTCAGCCTGGACGAGTTGCAGCCGTACCACCGGCCACACCAGAAAACT
Organism: uncultured Chitinophagaceae bacterium; assembly: GCA_964654305.1. Taxonomy (GTDB): domain Bacteria; phylum Bacteroidota; class Bacteroidia; order Chitinophagales; family Chitinophagaceae; genus Lacibacter. Next base: position 453 of record CAZZJD010000274.1, on the reverse strand, counting down.
CGCCACCAACAGCAAGGCCGCCGCATAGATCGTCAACCCCGTGCGGATCAGCTTGCCCCGGCGGGCGTCCAAAGCCCGCTGCTCCCGCAACTGGGTGAGCGCGGGAGGAGGAAGGTTCCAGGATTCGGCAGGCGAACGGGGAGGCATCCGCTCCTCGATCCGGATGGGCGCCTCCAAGGCCGCCCGAAACTCCCGGGTCGGCTCCACCCCGCTCTCCCGGATCAGCCAACTGTCCAAGCGGCTCAAAATCCCCTCTCCCTCGAGTTGCGCCAGCGTGGCGTTGAGTTCCACGGCGGCGGAACCGTCGAGGCTGCCCGCCAACAACGGCTGCGTGTGCAGCCACTTGCCGGCTTGGTAAAAGTCGGCCACCCAGTGGCCCAATTCCCGCCGCAAGATCCCGCCGGATCCGGTTCCCGGCGGCGGAAGCATGCGGCCGGCCGGCTCATGACGGAC
>CAZZJD010000273.1:0-3066 GCA_964654305.1 uncultured Chitinophagaceae bacterium | reverse complement strand
ATAAGATGATGGAGCATAGAATAGCTGCTTTTAATAACTGGGAAGCTTTGTGTTTGTTTGATGGATTTTGTTGTGTTGGCACCAATCAATTACTAGTCACAAAAGATGTCGATAGATATACTACCTGGGATTATACCTACTTTAGAATTTATTTATATCGTTTATTCTTTAAATACAACCTATATCGGTACAATTCAGTCATACATCATGATAGGGAAGAGACCATAAAATATCGAAATCAATTTGAGGAGTTTTTGAATAAATATAATCTCAGCCATATTTCATTCAACTTTTTAGGTAATGAGATATTCAATAAGACCGGAGAAGCGCTTGAGTTAGAAAAGGAACTGACTATTTTTAGAGAAAGAATCAACAATCTTTCATCAGCTATTCAGGAAGAGCGTCAGGCCAAAACAAATTTTTTACTACAAGCTGTTACTTTATTAAGCGGGATAGCTTCAGTAGGCCCAGTCCTGGATATTTTAAAGGAGGTTGAAAAATGGCTGGGCTGGACAGATCCGGTATTTTATACGGTCTTGGCTGTGATTATTTTGATCATAGGAGGAGCTGTCCTTTATTATTTAATGCCTGAAAAAGTAAAAAAATGGACTGGGAAAATATTCGGTTCAAAATAGATACTGAATTTCATCTCCTGCGTCATTTCAGAACGGCGAATCCTGAATTAACCAGCCGACTGAAACAAGAAGGTTATACGCAGGAACAGATTGCTGAGGTTTTATCATTACCCGGCTCCAGGTTTCATAACGACTTTGCCACGAGCATTGAGGATTTGATAGAGCGTTTGAGAAATGCGGTGGTAAAAGAGCATGCCGGTCTTAACGGAAATAGAATTATAACGGCTGATTTCCCCAGGGATATCCATAAAGAGGGGATAGGCACCATTGCACTTGTACCTTTTTCGGAATTAGATGCATTTCAGCAGAGCAAAGTCTATCAGGCCGAGAACAGGGGGCATCTGCTGAAGCACCTGGAAGTATCAAATTTGCCATACACCTGGCAGCTTACCATGATTTTAGCAACAGCTGAGGACGGACTGCGATTAATAACCGCATTTCCTGGTACACCCGGTCTACCACTGCCGAATGAGCAGATGAATAAAGACATGTATGAACAGTGTGAGGCTTTTTGGGACAAACAGGTTTTTTTGGTCGAAGGGGATGGCTTATATATAAATCCAGTAAAAAAGTCATGAAACAAATTATCATCATCTCGATTATGCTATCAGCCAATATTGGCTATGGGCAAATGGTTAAATTTATTAAGAATCCATTACAGGCGAAATATCGTGTTTATATAACTAAAAATCCATCGGAAGCAAACCAATGGATTTTTAGTGTGCCCGGACCTACAGATATACGAAAGCCAGGGGAATGGTATATTGTTAAAAATCCGCAGCTATTTAAAAATGTTATGACGCTATATCAGGTTAAAAAATCTGATGAGGCTGATCTTATTATTTACTACGTCTCTACAAGGGATTCTGCCCGAATATTTTAGTATTGTCTTCTTTTCCTATTCTCTTCGTTATTTCTTAAGGATTGTGCAATCAGATAAACTGTTAATACACCGATTCCTATACCAGCCAGTATTAATAGAAAATTCAAGTTCTCTTTCCTAACATCTGATACAGAGAGGTCGGGTATGGATGATGGCGGTGGATTGAATCCTTCAAAACCGGGGGATTTTAAAGCGGGTGGTTTACTAAACCGAGGCATTTCTGCTGGCAATGGAAGGGTTGAAATGTTATATTGATTCATATACATTTCTTTTAGGAGATAGTTTAAATTTTGCATATGATTATTCTTTTAGTTGTTAAAAAATAAAACCCATGTTTTTTATATATCCAAATGGTTTTTTCTTTTGTCGTTTTTTTTGATTGATAGCACTCTATATCTAGCCCTTCACTAATCAACTCATTTAAATCATAGGTCTTGTATGGATTATCCTCCTGATATGTATTTCGGAGTAATCTTTCTGAATTCCATAATGGGTCGGAAGCAATTGCCATTTTATAATATCTTCTCTTAGAACGCTCTCTCTTTTTTTTCCTGCTACATTCAGGATGGTATTTTCTGTTACCATGAGGATTATTGATTGTTAAATCGCAGTATGAACATATCATAATTGTGAATTTTTATTATTAGAAGATGAAAATTTTGACTGATGATGTATCGGAAGCACTTGGTTTTCTTTTATAAAATCAAGTACATCGCTTAGAATATAATATATCTTTCCAGCTGTTTTGGAAAATTTCAACAGCCGTTTTGCTCTAAGGTTTGCAGCATGCCTTTTGCTAATTTTAAGGAATGCGCAAAAGTCAGATTCGTCTAATAGAATCTCGTCAGCTGGTCTCTGAGCCTGGAGAATTATTTGCTCAATTCTTTTTAAGAAATCTTCGTTTCGAGGATTTCTATGAAACTCTTCGTGTGATATCATAAAATATTTTTTAGAATGCAAGAATAATTTATCCCATTTGCCATGGAAATAGCATTTCCCGCCATGATTTTCGGGAATCGTTGTTGGATAATTCAGGAATATTTTGTAAAGAAGCGCTCTGAGATTAAAGAAAAGAATTCCTTCTTTATTGCGTAGGAATCTAAAATTAGTTTTTCATGATTGTCAACTAGTCAAACCTTTTAATGCTCTTCAAGATTGCAACTATCTTTTCTAAAACAAATGGTGTTTTTTTATTTCTGAGTGTATCTATTCTATCAGATCTTTTACCATCTTCTTCAATATTTAAAACATTGAGTAATTTTTTCTCGAGAATTTTTTTTTCAGATTCAGGTATTTCAAAATAATCTGAATGACATAATGCAGCAACTAGTTCATAAACGATATATTTATTTTCTCTATTTTTCGATTTTATTGACAAATCCTTTTGTAGTTCTTCATTTAATTTAAGTTTAAGAGCACCTATATCTCTATAAATAGAATTGTATATCCCTGAAAAAAATTCATATCTAATTCGATAGTCATTTCTTATACGATCTAAAACATCTTTTTTATCAAGTAATGCAGCTTGAATAGGTAAATATCCGCCTA
>CAZZJD010000272.1:0-3075 GCA_964654305.1 uncultured Chitinophagaceae bacterium | reverse complement strand
CCCTCCTTCTGAACCATAATCCAAGATCGTTTGCACATGAAAACGATTCAACTGATCGATCACCGGCTTACAATCCATCAGAGATATTCCTCCAACAAATTGCCTGAATAAGGTTTTTTGTATCAATCCCTCAATGGGAAATCTATATTTTAGTAACCAAGGCACAATCCTAGAGCTAAGTCGAACCAGCCATCCAAAATGCATAAAAGAGAATAAGAGACGCGCTCTTTTTAATGCTGCATCATCTTTATAGGCAAAGGCAATGGAAGTATCCTCAAAATGCAATCGCTCGCTCATACATAACGAATATAGTATGAATCAAAAAAATAAAAGATGATTTAAGCATTTATATGCGGATATAATTTATACCGCCTGATGGTTAAAGGGCTGTAAGACCATTTCACTCACCACCCCACTTGCAGGTTGCTGACATAAAAACCAAATCGCTCTCGCCGCCTCTTCCGGTTTGATCATCTTATCCTTCTGAACCCTAAGATCGATGGTATCCCAAAAAGGAGAATCGACTCCACCCAAAATCAGATTCGTGATTCGGATCTCCGTTCTTTTTACCTCCTCCCGTAAACTTTGTAACATACCAATCAATCCATATTTAGATGCGCTATAGGCAGCAGCTCCGGCCATCGGTACCTTGCCCAATACACCGGGAATATTGATGATCAATCCCTTCTTCGCTTCCTTCATCCCGGGCAGAAAGGTTTTAAGCAAATGAAAGGTACCAACTAGATTGGTTTGTAAGGACAACATGAATTCATCTACTGATAATTGCTCTACAGGCTTAATAATACCAATACCAGCAGCATTGATGATAATATCCGGTACGCCCATCTTCTCAGCAACAACACGACCAGTCTCTTCAATTTCCAGCGCTTGAGTAAGATCCATTGGCAAAACTTCCGCCTCGGGAAACTGCAATTTCAGCTGATCCAACTTATCCCCCTTTCTTCCCGTTAAAAATAACTGTGCCTGACTCGCCGAAAGTAACTTAGCCGCTGCATTACCAATCCCCCCGGTGGCTCCAACCAATAGCACCTTTTTCCCTTTTAGTGATTCCATATAAAAGATTTGTATAGCAACAATTCCGAAAAAGAATTGTTCTATCAATACATGAATTCAGCTATTATCATTTTCCCCCATCAACTGTATTCCAATCATCCAGCAGTCTCAAATAGTACGGAAATTTATCTCGTAGAAGAATGGCTTTACTTCAAACAATACCCTTTTCACAAGCAAAAAATCTGTCTACAAAGAGCCTCCATGAAATATTATCAATCATGGCTAACCGAAAAAAAACATAAGGTTCATTATATAGATGCAACCCAACCCGAATCCGACATTAGATTACTTATAAAAGAAATTTCTGATAAGAAAATTTCAAAGATCATATTTTGCGATCCATCCGACGATTGGCTACTAAAAAGAATGATAATTTCTTCAAAAAAACATAAGCTTCAGACGGAAGTATTACCCAATCCCAATTTCATCACCGATCTGAAAGAAGCAAATCTTTATTTTGATCAGAAGAAAAATTATTTTCAAACCGACTTCTATATCCGTCAGCGTAAAACGTTGAAAATTTTACTCGATGATCAACAAAAGCCTTTAGGCGGCAAATGGACATTTGATGCAGAGAATCGGGAAAAACTTCCTAAAAAAATTTCACTGCCTACGATAGATCTTCCAAAAGAAAATCAATGGACGAAAGAGGCTGTATCCTATGTCAATACAAATTTTACAGATCATTATGGAAGCATCGACAAATTATATTATCCCATCACGCACGAAGAAGCCCAACAATGGTTAGATCAATTTTTATCTAATCGTTTTGAGTATTTCGGAAAATATGAAGATGCGATGGAGGCAGAAGAAAATTTTCTTTTTCATTCTGTACTGACACCCATGCTGAATATTGGCTTATTATCTCCCAAAGAGATCATAGAAAAAAGTTTAGCCTACGCGACTCAGAAAAACATTCCACTGAATTCTACAGAAGGCTTTATCCGGCAGATCATCGGCTGGCGAGAATTCATCCACATCGTTTATCGGAGGGAAGGAAGCAAACAAAGAACGACCAATTACTGGCATTTCAAAAGAAAAATTCCTGCCTCTTTTTGGAATGGAACCACAGGTATTATACCCATTGATAAAGTCATTCAAAAAGTATTGCAAACCGGATATTGTCATCATATCGAAAGACTCATGATTCTTGGCAACTTTATGTTATTATGTGAATTTGATCCGGATGAAGTCTATCGCTGGTTTATGGAAATGTTTGTAGATGCGTACGATTGGGTGATGGTACCGAATGTGTACGGCATGACACAGTTCGCTGACGGAGGTATGATGACAACAAAACCCTATATCAGCGGCAGTAATTATTTATTAAAGATGGGCAACTGGCAGAAAGGAGACTGGTGTGCCATCTGGGATGGCTTATTCTGGCATTTCATGGATAAACAACGTGCTTTCTTTTCTCAGAATCCCAGATTAGGAATGCTGCTAAAGACATTTGATAAAATGCCTGAGGAAAAACGAAATCAACATCTTAAAAATGCCCGTTCATTTTTGACACAACTCGACAATTATGAGTCTGCGTAAGAAACCATGGAACCGAACGAATCAGCCGGTATATTCCATTTGCTCTGGAAATGGCATAGAATTCAACATGCATATTATTAGTTATGTAACACCCATCAGTATGCAACCCAAACAATATGTGGTGGGCATTTATCATGGCACGAAAACACTCGAGTTGGTTGAAAAAAATCCGGTTTTTATTTTACAACTACTTAGCGAAAAGCAATATCCACTCATCCGTTTATTAGGGCAGCAAAGCGGACATCGGATCAACAAAATCGAAAAACTTCAAAAAAGAGATCTGATTACTGAATGGAATCATTTTCCGGTATTGAAGGAAGCACTTGCTCTTTTACAGCTAAAGATCATTTCAACCTTTGAAGGAGGAGATCACAGAGGATTTCTTTGTGATGTGCTCGCCTATAAAAATGTACAGGAAGGGAAACCGCTTACCCTTGATTGTCTCAGAGAGAAGAAGTT
>CAZZJD010000271.1:0-3082 GCA_964654305.1 uncultured Chitinophagaceae bacterium | reverse complement strand
AAACGGATTTTTATGTCTACAAAAGAAAACTACCAGTCTGGTGAAACCACAAAACAATTATTAATTGTAATCGGTTTTTTCACTGCTATTGCTTTAATTACATACATATTCTTCAGTATCTAAATTGAATGTGTATTTGTAAATAATCTTCAATTTGACTATTACTTAGTCAATAAATAAATATTTTTGCCCCTATTTGGGGCTTTTTCTTTTAATAGTAATCCCTAGTCAGCTTTCTGCTTAAATTTGTTCGTAATAAATAAGTTTATTTACATGGAATTAGATAAGGTTTTTAATTTTCAGGCTGCGGAATCAAAATGGTATGATAGTTGGGTAAGCGCTCATTATTTTGAAAGTAAACCTGATAACAGGGAGCCTTACACCATTGTAATCCCCCCTCCCAACGTTACCGGCATACTACACATGGGGCATTGCCTCAATAATACCATACAGGATATTTTAGCCAGAAGAGAAAGAATGAAAGGTAAAAATGTATGTTGGGTACCCGGAACTGACCATGCTTCTATAGCTACCGAAGCTAAAGTGGTGCAAATGCTTAGGGAGAAAGGCATTGCTAAATCTTCACTAAGCAGAGATGAATTCCTAACCTATGCATGGGAATGGAAAGAAAAATATGGCGGTATTATCCTCCAACAGCTCAAAAAACTGGGATGTAGTCTCGATTGGTCTAGAACGACTTTTACTATGGACCCGGATTATTATAAATCTGTTATTGGTGTTTTTAACGACCTCTATAACAAAGGATATATATACCGTGGTAAAAGGATGATACACTGGGATGTAAAAGCCAAAACAGCACTTAGTGATGAAGAGGTAATTAGAAAAGAAACACCTCAAACTCTTTATCATTTAGCCTATTCATTGGAGGACGATACTGGAAAACCCTCATTAACTGAAAAAATTATCATCGCAACGGTTCGTCCGGAAACCATTATGGGCGATACCGCCATTTGCGTAAATCCCAACGATTCGAGATACAAACATCTGAAGGGAAGATTTGCCTATGTACCTTTAATAAATCGCCGTATCCCTATCATTACTGATGAATATGTTGCTATGGACTTTGGTACAGGAGCGCTGAAAGTAACCCCGGCACACGACACCAACGATTATCAACTGGGAATCAAACACGGCCTTCAGATAATTGATATACTTAATGATGATGGTACAATAAACGAAGAGGCTGGCATCTATATCGGACTCGACCGTCTTGAAGCAAGAAAACAAATTTCAGAGGAGTTAAAAGAGAAAAATTTCCTTTTAAAAACAGAAGATTATGTAAGCGAAGTAGGTTATAGTGAAAGAACCAATGCTGTTGTTGAGCCTCGGTTGAGTTTACAATGGTGGGTTGATATGAAAAAAATTTACGGCCCTGCTCTTGAAGTTGTCAATAATGGAGACATTGACTTCTACCCTTCTAAGTTCAAAAATCTTTATCGTCATTGGATGGAGAACATCAAAGATTGGTGTATCAGTAGGCAGCTATGGTGGGGACACCGCATTCCGGCATGGTATGACAGAGATGGAAATGTATACGTAGCACCCACTGAACAGGAAGCCCTTAATCAATATGCTCTAAAACATAACCTAAAAGCCGAAACTAAAAATGTTAGCGAAGTCCTTACCCAGGATGAAGATTGCCTGGATACTTGGTTTTCGAGTTGGCTATGGCCCTTTGAAGTTTTTAAAGGATATAGCCAGCCGGATAATGCAGAACTTACATATTACTACCCTACCAATACGTTGGTAACAGCTCCTGAGATTATTTTTTTCTGGGTGGCACGTATGATCATGGCGGGCATGGAATTTCAAAAACAAATACCATTTAAAGAAGTGTATTTTACTGGTATTGTTAGAGATAAACAGGGTCGTAAAATGAGTAAGAGTCTGGGGAATTCTCCCGACTTACTGGAATTAATTGATCGTTATGGAGCCGATGCATGTCGTTTTGGGATTATGATCTCCTCTCCTGCTGGAAATGATCTTTTATGGGACGAGAGCAGTAACGAACAAGGCCGGAATTTCACTAATAAATTATGGAACGCCTTGAAGCTAATCAAACTTTGGGAAAAAAACGGACTGGAAGAAGATGCTAACACGAATGATATTTCATTTGCAATTAAGTGGATGCAGCAGAAAATTGCAGAAGCTTCAATTACTATTGAACAACAATTTAAAGAATTCAGACTTAGTGAAGCACTTAAAACAATCTATTCATTAATATGGGATGATTTCTGTAGCTGGTACCTTGAGTGGATAAAGCCAACTTATGGTGAAAAAATGGCGAAATCAGTTTATACTGAAACAATTCTTTTTTACGAAGAACTAATAGCTTTACTTCATCCATTTATGCCTTTTATTTCTGAGGAAATATATCATCTACTGAAAGACAGAAAGAAGGGAGATGATCTTACGATAAGCGCAATAAAAACATATACTTTCGTTGATAAAACCATATTACAAAAAGGAGACTACCTGAAGGATGCCATCACTTCCATTCGTGATGCAAGAGTAAAACAACAGTTAAAACCTAAAGACACTATTGACCTTTTTGCGAATAGTCAAACCCTTTCATTTATTCAAGAAATGCAGAGAATACTCTCTAAGCAAACAAATGCAACACAAATAAAAGCCTTGGAAAACAATGAATCAGGACTCGTTAGTGTACTTGTAAATAATGATCAGTTTTTTATTAAATCAGAAAAGGAAATCGATGCAAGCTCACAAAGAGAACAACTTGAAAAAGACCTGGTTTATTACGAGGGCTTTCTCGCATCTGTAGAAAATAAATTGAATAATGAAAAATTCGTACAGAATGCCAAAGCTGAAATAATTGAAAATGAAAGAAAGAAAAAAGCAGATGCTGAAACAAAAATTCAGGCATTAAAACAAAGTATTCATGCCCTTTTATAATTAAAACACTACTTTTTCGTTATCAGTCAAATATTTCAATATTATGACGTTCAAAAACATTATCGTTTCTTTTATACTCATATTATCTCCTTTTTTGATCCTTGGCCAATCTAAAAGTAAAGACACAGCCAAGCTTAAACCGCCTAAA
>CAZZJD010000270.1:0-3104 GCA_964654305.1 uncultured Chitinophagaceae bacterium | reverse complement strand
ACCACATCGACACCTACTTGCAAAGAGAGAATTATCTTTATCCTCATTAAGAATATTAAAAAATATAATGTCTAAAAAAATCTGGCTCTCCCCACCGCATATGGGTGGGAAAGAAATTGAATTCGTTCAGGAAGCGTTTGATACCAACTGGATCGCGCCATTAGGACCGAATGTAGATGCATTTGAAAAGCAGCTGGCGGAAGCCACGCAAACCACCGAAGCGGCGGCGCTCACTTCCGGTACGGCAGCCTTACATTTAGCCCTGCGTGTACTTGGCGTGAAGCAGGATGATATCGTGCTTTGTCAGAGTATGACTTTTGCCGCATCGGCTTTTCCCATTGTATATGAAAAGGCGATCCCTGTTTTTATTGACAGCGAACGCGATACATGGAATATGGACCCTGAATTACTCGAGGAAGCACTGAAGATGTATAAGTCGCAGGGAAAAAGAGTAGGAGCGATCATTGTCGTGCATCTCTATGGTATGCCGGCGAAGATGAACGAAATCAAAGCACTGGCGGATCAATATCAGGTACCACTGATTGAAGATGCTGCTGAGGCATTGGGTTCTTTGTATCATGGACAACCTTGTGCCGGACTGGGGGATATGGGTATTCTGAGTTTTAACGGCAATAAGATCATCACCACCAGCGGTGGCGGCGCATTGGTAAGTCATCGTGCCGATTGGGTGAAAGAAATACGTTTTCTTTCCACGCAGGCAAAAGATCCCTTTCCGCATTATGAACATTCCAAAATCGGATTTAATTACCGCATGAGCAATGTGACAGCAGGGATTGGTCGTGGACAAATGCTGGTTTTGTCTGACCGTGTGGCGAAGCGGCGTGAACATTTTGAGTGTTATCAACAAAATTTGGGTAATTTACCGGGCATTTCATTTCTTGCAGAACCCGAGGGATTCTATGCTAACCGTTGGTTAACCACTTTACTCGTTGACCCTGAAAAATCAGGAGGAGTTACAACTGATCAGATTCGCCTGAAACTGGAGGCGCATAATATCGAATCCAGGCCATTATGGAAGCCCATGCATTTGCAGCCTGTCTTCCATGATGCGATTACATTTGATCGTGGTGTTTCCGCCGACCTTTTTGCCAAAGGGTTATGTCTGCCCAGCGGCAGTTCGCTGACCAATGAAGAGCGTGATTTGGTTGTGTCATTAGTAAAATCATGTTGGAATGAAGGCTAAAAAGCCCTTACGTATAACGCCCGCGAAGATTGTTTTGGCAGGAGATGTTTTTCTGATCGCCATCGGCTTTCTGTCGGCCATCTTACTCAATTACCGTATTCTTAGTATTGAGGAGATCCCGACGGTCACAATGCTAATTCGCGTAGGGATCCATCTGGCAGTCGCTTACTCTCTCTGGTATGTCTTCAAGATTCAAAGACGCGTCATTCGTCACTTTCATGTACGCGATTACTTGCAGATAATTTTTGTACTGGGCTGGATACATATCATTTCTTCTCTTTTCAATTTCATTCTTGAGAAAAAACATCATTTTAGCGCAGCTGTCTGGATTCTCAGTTATTTTATTACCGTGTTTTATGTGCTGACCAGTCGCATATTAGTCAGCTATCTTTTTGAATATTATAAAAAGAATCGGCAGAAGAACCAAGATAAGCGTTTGATCATATTCGGAGCAGCCGAATTAGGTCTTACGTTAAAAAAATCCATCAGTAGTCATCCGGAGTCCGGCTTTCGCATTATGGGTTTTATTGATGATGATGAAAGCAAGATCGGGAAGATCATTGAAGGATATGAAGTATATAGCGCCAAAGAAGATTTACGCAAGACTATCGTTCGGTTAGGCGTGACCGATATTATCATCGCCACTAAAACACTGGATCCCCTTCGGAAATCGAAGTTTCTGAATGATACCATCATCTTTAATATTCGTATCCGGGAACTTCCCTCACTGGATCAATGGTTTGATTCACATTTCAATCTGAATACCATCAAGCAGGTGAATATTCATGATCTGCTCAATCGGGAAGCTATTAATCTTCATAACGAAGATGTGATGCGGCAGCTCGAAAATAAAATCATTCTGGTTACTGGTGCTGCCGGTTCTATTGGAAGTGAGCTGGTGCGTCGTTTGGTTGATCAGGAAGCAGAGAAGATTATATGTGTTGATATAGCCGAAACACCACTGTACGAACTCGAGCAGGAATTAAAAAGAAGCGGTAAGGCATTCCGTATGTTGCAGGTGCTTGCCGATGTGCGCAATGAGAAAGCCATGAAAGCCGTCTTTGATACCTATCATCCACATTATGTCTTCCATGCGGCTGCATACAAACATGTGCCTATCATTGAGGCTTTCCCTTATGAAGCCATGCAGACGAATGTTATTGGTAGCTGGAACACAGCTAATCTCGCCGGACAGGCAGGTGTTGAAAAATTTGTTTTAGTCTCTACCGATAAAGCCATTAATCCTACCAGTATTATGGGGGCGAGTAAGCGCATGGCAGAAATGACGACGCAATCCCTGCAGGATCAATATGCTTCTACCGAATTTATCATTACAAGATTTGGAAATGTATTGGGCTCAAACGGATCGGTAGTTCCTTTATTTCAGAATCAGATACAGAACGGTGGACCGGTTACCATTACCCATCCTGAGATGCAGCGGTATTTCATGACGATACCTGAAGCCGCTCAGCTGGTCGTAGAGGCCGGATTGATGGGGCAGGGTGGGGAGGTGTTCATTTTTGATATGGGCGAGCCGGTGAAGATCTATGATCTGGCGATGAATATGATTCGTCTGGCCGGTCTGGTGCCGGGGGTGGATATTCCCATCACATTTACAGGAATCCGACCCGGTGAGAAGCTCTATGAAGATCTTTTTGCTGATCAGGAGCAGGTGAAACAGACCCATCATAAGAAAATTATGATCGGGAAAGTGAAGAAATACAGTCTGGAAGAGATCCAAGTTTTGATTGAAGAATTGAGTAGTTTTGAGAGCGTTCCGGACAGAGAAACTGTTAAGTCCATTATCCGTCGGGTGGTGCCGGAATACCGGCCTACGGAGAAAATGGTTGAAATTTAATGGTTTAGTAAGAAAAAAAAATTATTTTCGCAAGGATATTAT
>CAZZJD010000269.1:0-3137 GCA_964654305.1 uncultured Chitinophagaceae bacterium | reverse complement strand
ATCATGGGCTCTGCGGGTTCGGGTAAATCAAGTATTCTGCGTTTGCTAACCGGATCTTATCGGGATTATGAAGGAAATATTCTCATAAATGGAGTGCCCATTAGTAATTATGATCATGACTCGCTGCGCGCATCTACAGGTATTTTGTTTCATCAACAGGATATTTTTGAAGGGACTTTATATGAAAATATTTCTTTGGGCGATAAAGCGATTAAGGCATCAGATATACTTACTTTGGCTAAGCAAATAGGTCTTGAATCGTTCATCTCATCCTTAAAAGACGGATTTGATACAAAGATTGATCCAATGGGAAAAAGATTAAGCGGGAGCGTGATACGCAAGATTTTGCTACTTCGTGCACTTATTTCTTACCCCCGGCTTCTGTTACTTGAAGAGCCTTGGCAGGGCTTTGATGAGAGTTCGCAGAAAATGATCAAAAAATATTTATTGAATGACACAATGAATACCACAGTCATTGTGGCAACTAATGATGAGGATTTTGCTAAAAGTGCAGATGCTGTTCTTGTCTTGAAAGATGGCGCTGTGGAGAAATATGGTAAACCCGATCAAATATTTTAATTCACTGCTATGGCTTCAGAATTGATGACAGACGATATTGAAACCAGGCTTGGTAAAAAGCTCCAATCTTATGAGCATATTTATCGCAATTACCGACATAGCCGAATCCGCTATATCTTCTGGTATATATTTATTTTTTTTCTGGGTATCCTCTTTGTTCCGTGGACGCAAAACATCAATAGTGAAGGTTCAGTTACAACGATGCGACAGGAACAGCGCCCTCAGCAGATCAATACAATTCTGCCGGGTCGTATTGTCAAGTGGTGGGTAAAAGAGGGAGATTGGGTGCAACAGGGCGATACCATTCTGCAATTGGCGGAGGTAAAAGACGATTATCTGGATCCGAATCTGATGACGCGAACAAAAGAACAGATTGAAGCAGAGAAATCTTCTATAGATTTTTATCAAAGTAAAGTAAAAACAGCCGAACAACAGGTTAACGCTTTACAGGCTGAACAATCTCTAAAACTCCAGGCCATTGATAATAAAATCATTCAGACCAGAAGAAAAGTACAAAGTGACAGCATGAAGCTTATAGCTGCTCAGAATGAAATGAAAGTGGCAGACCGTCAGCTCGAAGGAGCTACAAAAATGTATGAACAGGGCGTTATACCATTAACTGAATATGAACGTAGAAAAGTAATCCATCAGAATGCGAATGCAAAACTGGTTGGCGCACAAAATGATTATAACAACAGTAAACAGGATTTACTGATTATTCAGCTGGAAAGAAATGCATCGATACAGGACTATGCTGAAAAAATTGCTAAAGTCCAGGGTGATCGTTTTCAGTCTCAGTCACAAATTGCAGGCGGAGAATCGAAAGTGGCGAAACTGCAAAACCAATTCGACAACTACCGGATCAGAAGCGGCCAATATTATATCCTGGCACCGCAAGACGGACAGATCATTAAAGCTAAAAGATCCGGTATTAATGAAATTGTGAAAGATGGTGAGATGATTGCGGAAGTCGTTCCCAAGTCATACCAGGCAGCTGCTGAAATATGGGTAAAACCTATGGATCTGCAATTGCTAAGTATCGGTCAGCCAGTGCGATTTATGTTTGATGGTTTTCCGGCGATTGTTTTTTCAGGATGGCCTTCCGCTTCTTATGGCACATTCGGTGGTAGGGTATTTGCAATAGAAAGTAATGTAAGCAAGAATGGGATGTTCCGTGTGTTGGTGGAAGAAGATGTAAATGATAAGCCTTGGCCCCAAAATTTAAAAATGGGTACCGGCCTTTACAGTTTTGCACTTCTGAAAGATGTGCCGATATGGTATGAACTCTGGCGTCAGATTAATGGATTCCCTCCTGATTTCTATCAGCAGAACACAAAAGATGAAGCGGTAAAAGAGAAAGGGGATAAAAACAAGTTTTGAGGAATGAGCTTAATGGTTATTACATATCGCAGAATTTTTATTCTATTTTCCTTTTTTGCATGCGCTAATGTGTATGCACAAGACACAATAAGGATTCTTACCGAGTCCCAATTTCTGGATCTGGTTCGATCCAATCATCCTGTTGCCAAGCAAGCCTCTCTGCTTGTAGATGAAGCCAAAGCCAGATTGCTTTCTGTCAGAGGAAATTTTGATCCTGTTATTTCGGTTGATAATGATCGTAAGGTTTTCAATCAGAAAGATTATTTCAATTATTTTAATGCTGAGCTTGTGATTCCTACCTGGATGGGGGTAGAATTGTATGGTGGTATTGAAGATAATACCGGCGATTTTATTAATACAGAAAGAACAACAAATCAAAGCAGTTATGCCGGAATCAGCGTCCCCTTATTGAAAGATCTCGTGCTTGATCAGCGAAGAGCTGTATTGCAACAGGCGAAATTGTTTAGTTTACAAAGTTTGGCTGAACGCCGTCTGCAAATTAATGACCTTCTTTTAGAGGCATCGCTTAGTTACATGGAATGGGCTCGGGATCATTACCTTTTACAGATTCTTGATACAACCATCCGTTTAAATGAAGAAAGATATCAATTGGTGTTGAATGCATACAGACAAGGTGATCGTGCCGCCATGGATACCTCTGAAGCATTGGCACAGCTGCAGAGTTTTGAACAAATGCGTGAAGAAGCCAGGCTGAATTATCAAAAATCTTCCCTCACATTATCTAATTATTTGTGGTCAGATAACAATAAACCACTCTTTATCAAATCATCAACGATACCTGATATTGCCTGGGTTAATCTGGCTTCTACGGCCCCTAATTTATTTTCATTGGATCAATGGGTGAATACAACACTTGCCCAACATCCTAAAATTGCTGTGATAGATTATAAGATTCAATCTTTGAAAGTAGATCGTGAGCTGAAATTTCAATCACTACTTCCCAAGGCAGATCTAAAATATAATTTTCTTCAGAAAGGATATGAAATGTGGGGTGGATTGGGCGGCCCCTTTTTGGAAAATAATTACAAATTCGGGTTTAATATAGCAGTACCAATTCCCAACAGAGGAGGCATTGGAGCCTATCAGGCGGCACGCGTAAAGATAAAATCAGCCGAACTTGACAGAGATAATATTAGGTGGCAACTCGAAAACAAAGT
>CAZZJD010000268.1:0-3147 GCA_964654305.1 uncultured Chitinophagaceae bacterium | reverse complement strand
GTACAAATTTTAAAAACACTTTTTCGATATAGCCTACTCGTATATTTTGCAAATATTACATTCTTTCTAGCGACACGTATTGATTACTGGATATTGAATCATTTTAAGCAGGATCCTGCGTTAGTCGGTAATTATATTCAGGTGTCAAGAATTGCTCAGCTTTTCCAGCTGTATCCTTCTATGCTAGCCGCTTTCTTATTTCCCGCGATAGCTGCCGTAAAAGCGCAAATGAATACTTATATCATAAGGCTAATGCGTATCGTATTTTGGTTGAATCTGATCCTGGTTTTATTGATCCTATTTGGCGGCAATTTTTTTTTCCCACTTATGTTTGGAAAGACTTTTGATCAAATGTATATGCTGTTTCTTTATATGGTGCCCGGCATTATTTCACTGTCTCTGCTGGCGATTCTTAGTACTTTTTTTTCAGGTAATAATCAAGTAATTGTTAATCTGTTTATTTCGCTCCTTGGATTGATTATTATTTTTTTAGGCAACTGGTTCTTTGTTCCTATATATGGAGTAATAACTGCTCCCATAGTAAGTAGTGTTGGATATTCTTTTTGTTATTTGATTACATGGAAGCTTTTTTCTTTAAAGACTAGGATTGATGCGATTGGATTGTTTGCCTTTAAAAACAGACTACATGATTTTTTCAATTAAAAATAATTTTATTTGATTATTTAAAATGTTAATGCTTATTGGGAGTTTAAATATTTTTCAATGAAAATTCTTTGGTTGTGCAGTTGGTTTCCTAATGATCTGGATGCTTTTGGTGGTGATTTTATTGAAAGGCATGCTAAGTCGCTGTCTATTCACCATCCCGTTGATGTGATCTATCTTGTACAAGATCAATCACTATCAAAAACCGGACATGCGGGCATTTATACCCACCATGAGCATGGGCTTCGGGTGATGGTTCATGTTATTCAAGGTAAACATACAGGATTTTCTTTTTTGAATAAGACCCTATATAATCTACATTATTTTTTTAGCCTGCGGAGAATACTCGATGATTATATCAATACTTACGGTAAACCGGATATTGTACATGTGCATGTTCCTCTTAAGATAGGTGCAGGGGCTCTGTGCCTTTTTAGAAAATATCATATTCCTTTTGTTGTAACAGAGCACAATTCAGCCTATTTTCCTCACATTCCGGGTTATTATCAAACTTTGAACCTTTATTACAGGTGGATTACTCGTCAGTCTTTCCGTAAAGCACTGGCTGTAAGTTCTGTTTCTGATTGGCTTACTAACAGAATTCAATTTCTTTTTAACCCAAAGCAACTAAAGGTCATACGAAATTCTGTTGATACAGGACTTTTTTATCATATCCCCTCACAGAATAGTAAAAAAAGATTTATTCATGTATCCATGATGGAGCCGCTTAAAAATGTTGCTGGCATCATCAAGGCATTTATTCTACTTAATGCATCTTATGTGGATTGGGAACTTGTATTAGTGGGCCCGTCCAATGAGGAGATAAATGAATTGATCAAGAATGGTCATATAGAGGATAAGGTTTTTATGACTGGACTTATTCCGTATCGGGAAGTGGCAGAACAAATGCGTCAAGCTGATGTATTGGTGCACTTTAGTCGATATGAAAACTTACCCTGCGTGATAAGTGAGGCCCTTTGCTGTGGTTTGACGGTCATCTCATCAGATGTGGGAGGTGTCAAGGAATTAATAGATCAGAAAAATGGAATCCTTGTTAAATCGGAAGATATTCATGGATTAAAGCATGCTATTTTGAATTATATTATGAATATCAACTTGTACAATAGGGAAAATATATCTAAAGAAGCGACATCCAAGTTTAATTATCATACGATCGGACTTGAATTATTAAAATGGTATCAGGAATTGCTGAAACAATAAATGCTGACTAATTTTATATTATGTCTATTCTCCTGATCACGCCGCCATTTACACAACTCAATACACCGTATCCTGCCACAGCCTATTTGAAAGGATTTTTGAATACTAAAAAAGTATCTTCTTTTCAAGTGGATCTGGGTATAGAGGTAATCCTTGAAATATTTTCAAAGTCCGGACTACATAAATTATTTGCAACTGCTGATGTTTCTGGTCGGAAATCAGAAAATTCCAAAAGAATATTTGCATTACGTACATTGTATATTGAATGTATTGATGATGTAATCTCTTTTTTACAGGGAAATAATCCCACTATTGCCTATTTGATTGCATCAAGGAATTTTCTTCCTGAGGCTGGAAGATTTGATAATTATAATGATAGTGCTTTTGGTTCGATGGGTGTTCAGGATAAAGCTCGTTATATTGCCACTCTTTTTTTAGAGGATCTATCTGACTTTATCAAAGAATGTGTGGATGAAAATTTTGGCTTCACCCGATATGCTGAACGCTTAGGCAGATGCGCCAATCTATTTGATGAGATCTATAATGCACTACATCAAGTTCCATCATTTATTGATATTATTTTAACTGATCTTTTAAAGAAGCATATTGAAAACACTAGCCCCGGTCTGATTGCTGTATCTGTTCCTTTCCCAGGAAATTTATTTGCTGCTTTCCGCATGGCACAATGGGTTAAAAAAAATCATCCTGACATTAAATTAGCCATGGGTGGGGGCTTTCCCAACACGGAATTACGATCCCTCAACGATCCGCGCGTTTTTGAGTTCTTTGATTTTATTACACTGGATGATGGGGAGGCGCCCATTGAGCAAATAATTCTCTACATGAAAGAAGAGATTGGTAAAGATGATCTTAAGCGCACTTATATTTTAGTCGATGATAAAGTAACTTATATCAATAATAGCAGATGTAAAGATTATAAGCAGTCAGAAACGGGTACGCCTGATTACCGCGATCTTTTACTTGATAAATATATTTCCGCAATCGATGTAGCCAACCCCATGCATAGTTTATGGAGTAACGGAAGATGGAATAAACTAACTATGGCGCATGGCTGCTATTGGGGTAAATGCACTTTCTGTGATATTTCTCTTGATTATATTCAACGTTACGAACCTCTTACAGCCAAAATATTGTGCGACCGAATGGAGGAGATCATTGCTCAAACCGGAACTAATGGTTTTCATTTTGTAGATGAAGCAGCTCCGCCATCTCTCATGCGTTCACTGGCCCTAGAAATATTGA
>CAZZJD010000267.1:0-3153 GCA_964654305.1 uncultured Chitinophagaceae bacterium | reverse complement strand
AAGAAAGTGGACAAAAGATGCTTATAAATTGAATGAGAAAATTGAATGCCAGTTTCTCATTAATTTAAAGTCCATATTGGAGACTAATGTTTATGAGGCATCTCTTACTATACAGGCGGCAAGACCAGTATTTCAGTCGGCTTATCTGTCTCCTGTAATCAATTATCAGGATGCTAATTTCACATTTAAATATGTGGAAGGTCAACCTATGGAGTTTAATGAAAACAGGGTGAGTGGCAGTGATCCGCTGGTTTCTAATCTTACAGCAGTAATGGTTTATTATATCTATATTATTTTAGGTTATGATTACGATTCTTTTTCTTTAAGGGGCGGCGATGAATATTTCCAAAAAGCATTGAATATTGTAAACAATGCTCCAGACGCTTCCCAGATTTCAGGTTGGAAATCTTTTGAAAATAATAACAGAAACCGCTACTGGTTAACAGAAAATCTGATCAATAACCGATATGCACTAATTCATGATTTTTACTATGCTTATTATCGCAAAGGGTTAGATAAGATGTATGAAGATGAAAATGCAGCCCGCCAGGAAATACTTAATGCTCTGATGATTCTGGAAAATATTAACAGAGAGACACCTAACCTAATGATTATTCAGTTTTTTATGCTGGGTAAGTCGGCAGAACTAATAGGAATCTTTAAAAAAGCGGATGCTACTACCCGTAATAAAGTCATAGAGCTGTTAGTCAAATTAGATGTCAGCAATGCAAATAAATTTAAACAGGAATTAAAATAATGAAGTATAAATTCTTCTTTGCAGTAATGGTATTTCTCTGCCTAGAAGCTTGTATAGGAGATGATCGGGATGTGCCTTCTTCTTATATACAGCCTGAGCTGATGAAAAAAATCTTATATGAATGCTACGTGGCGGATGCTTACAATGCGGAACGTGCGCGTAGTGATCAGCGTCTTCATCTAGAAAAAGAAAACGTAGTCTATTACAAAAAGATTTTAGATAACTATGGGGTCGATTCAAAAAAGTTTTTTGCAAGCATGAATTATTATACTACTCATCCCAAAGCATTTAATGACTTGACAGACTCTTTGAATAATTTTGCTAAACGCATGGGAGCGTCGCAAATGCATCTTCCTGAAAATACAAATCATGGTGATCACCGCAGGCATATTGCAAAACCGATTAGGGATTGACAAAAGAATTGCTGATTTTTTTGCAAATCAACGTTCTATCCCTGCCAATAATTTATTCTGGAAGGATAAAAGGATTTATATCTCTATGGGTTTTGGATTCTTAACGATCCCTTTTGCTTTTGATCTAATGTATAAAAGAGGGATTGAATTAGATATTTTACTTGATCATGATCATGTATCATTGATGGAAGAAGGTTTTGATAAGTTGAAAAAATTCGAGACATCTTTGATTACATATGATGAGTTTATAGAATCCTGTCAGCAGTTATTAAAAGGAAGAATTCGTCAGCCTGATTTGGCAAAAGATCTTTTTTTGCTTTTTTCTGACCAAGCCTCAGCATGTTTTCAGTTTGAAAAGAAATATAAAGCACTGGCCCGAAGTGATTTTTTTCTTTTCACATTGGTTGATCTAGCGTTGAGCAATGAGTGGGTTTCTGACTTTCTGCCTTACTGGTATTCGATAGCCCGACCAATATTATTACTGGATGATTTCCGAGATATTGAAGAAGACCGATTGAAAGGAGAAGAAAATACAATTATAGAAATGGGAGACGATAAAGCTGCAGTAGAGCAGGCTTATTCATTGGGAAAACAAGATCTGGCTTTACTAGCTTCTGTTAATCCTTTACTCGCTGGTTTTATTCTGGAATTGCTGGATGATTCAATGAATTATGCGCCGATAAGGCAGATGATTACTTAATCGATTAGTGCGTTTTTCATAGCGAAAAATACAAGCCCAACCGAGTTTTTCACACCAAATCTTTCCATCAGACGATCTTTGATGGCTTCCACAGTGCGGGGACTGATCTGCATTTCTTTGGCAATCTCCTGCGCGGTATATTCCATACAAACAAGTCGGATTACTTGCTTTTCTTTCTCATTGATCTGAATCTCACTGTTTAAAGAGGGAACAGCTTTGGCTTTCGTATGAGATTTTTTCAATAAGATGCGATTTACGAAATTATTGAGATAATACCCTTTTGCCATTACTTCAAGAATAGCTTTCTTGATTTCTGAAGGATCGGAATTTTTTAAAAGATATCCGTTGGCACCGTTTTCCATCAAATGAATTACAAAACGTTCATCTTCGTACATGGTTAGCACGAGAACATGAATATTCGGATATTTTTTGCTGATGATCTTGGTGGTTTCAATACCATCTTTTCCAGGCATACGAAGATCCATAAGAATGACATCCGGTTGAGCTGCATCCAGTCCTGCCAGTAATTCATCTCCGTTTTCTGCTTCCAGTACAAATTTTAACGATGGATAAGCACGTAGGGATAGAATTACTCCTTTTCTGAATATCTGATGATCGTCTACTATGGCAACTTTTATCTGCGACATGAATGAATCTCTATAGGGCTAAAGATAATGAAAACTGATGAAGGTTATTGTACCATGTCGGCAGGAAGTTCAATGGTTACTTTGAAGTAGGTGTTGGTAGAGTCTTTTTCAAAAAATATTTTACCTCCCAAAATTTTAATTCTTCCCTGAATGTTTTTGAGCCCTAATCCTGAATGTACATCTCTCAGTTCTTCAAATTTATCCTGGGTTAATCCTTCTCCGTCATGATGAATGCGAATATAAAAATACTGATCGTTTTTGCTTTGTGTAAGATGCAAAAAGCTTGCACGGCTATGTTTGAGAATATTATTGATCAGTTCTTGTATAATCCTGAAGGCGGAAAGTTCTGGTTCCAGTTTCAATCTACGCTGATAATCATTGAAGCGGCAGCTGGCATTAATGGTGCCTGTACCGTTGATTTTCTGGATCAGATCTGTTAAAGCACTTTCCAACCCGAAGTTCTTAAGTGTAGGGGGAATCAGACTATGAGAGATATTTCGAATGAGCTGAATGGTTTCGTCTACGATTTGTTTGGCATTATAAATAGATTGTAGTTGGGTTGCCTGATCCTGGTATACCATATTTTCGTTTAAATAGAGGCGTACCGTTGCGAGAAGAGGACCGGCGTCATCATGC
>CAZZJD010000266.1:0-3155 GCA_964654305.1 uncultured Chitinophagaceae bacterium | reverse complement strand
TTATACCAGGCCCACCTATGAATAATTGCTCTTGTAACGATTGTCCACATATGAAAAGAAATACACTTGAAAAAATATATCTCTGTATGAAATATGAACAACCAGAGATAAATATGGAAGAATCTCTAAGAATTGCCGCTTTAAAGCCTTTAGAAAAAATGCTAGAGTTGAGTAAAAATATAAAATGAAAAATTAGCTAAATAAAAATTCCACATCTTCTTTACTGAGTGATTTCACAAAATGATCATCATCTGATACGAGTTCTTTTGCTAGTGTTCTTTTCCTTTCCTGAAGCTGAATAATTTTATCTTCAATCGTGTCTTTACAAATCAATCTATAAGCAAAAATATTATTTGTTTGTCCGATCCGATGTGTTCTATCGATAGCCTGTTGTTCTACCGCTGGATTCCACCAGGGGTCTACTATATAGACATAACTAGCTGCAGTTAAATTTAAACCCACTCCACCCGCTTTAAGAGAAATTAAAAAAACTTTGATATCAGGACTTGATTGAAATTCATTGACTGCTTTTTCTCTATCCTGAACCGAAGTACTTCCATCAAAATAAACAAAAGGAATATTTAATACTTTTAGTTTTTCTTTAATTAGTCCGAGCATACCTAAAAATTGAGAAAAAACAAGCGCTTTATTTGTTCCGATATTTTCAGTTAATTCCCTGCATAATTCCTCTAGTTTGATTGATGTATTCGGAAGTCCTTCATCTTTAAGAATTGAAGGAGAATCACAGATCTGTCTCAATTTCATCAATCCCTGTAAAATCGTAAACTGACTATTTCTTATACCTACTTCATCAATGGTTCCTAAAATTTTAGCACGATATTCGTTTCGGAAACTTTCATAAATGGTTCTTTGTTCCTCTTCCATTTCACAAAAAAGAATCATTTCAGTTTTTTCCGGAAGATCCTTTGCAACCTGTTCTTTTGCTCTTCTTAATATAAAAGGGTATATAATTTTTTTAAGATCTTCTTTTTGCTCCTGTTCTCCGAATTTATCGATAGGTGTTGAAAAAGTATTTCTGAAATGATCCATAGAACCCAATAAACCTGGATTTAAAAAATTCATTTGGGCATAGATATCAAATGTATTATTCTGTAAAGGCGTACCACTCATACACAAACGATGGGTACTTTTTAACAAACAAACTGCTTTCGCCACTTTGCTTCCCGGGTTTTTAATAGCTTGGCTTTCATCTAATACTACATAATCAAAATTTGCCTCACAAAATATTTTAATATCACTGCGCAAAGTGCCATATGTGGTGATAACAACATTTGTATTATTATATGTATTAAGATCACGCGTTCTTTGTCCACCGTGATGAATGACATAAGTTAATTCGGGGGCAAACTTTTTAATTTCATTTTCCCAATTATAAGCAAGGGTTGTAGGACAAACAACCAACGTCTTAATAGAAGTGTTTTGTTGGTACAGGTGTAAGATAAAAGACAAAGCCTGAATTGTTTTACCTAAACCCATATCATCAGCCAGAATTCCTCCCCAGCCTACTTGATGTAAAAAATGTAACCATTGAAATCCCCCCGTTTGATAAGGGCGAAGAATATTTTGTAGAGATTGAGGAGGGGCCACTTTTTCAATTTCCCTGAATGCTTTAAGTTTTTCCATCTTTTCATCCAGCGCAATCATTATTTCTTCCTCATCGCGTTGCTCATATAAAACATCAACAATGTTGATATGATATTTTGAAAGCCTCAGCTGATTTTTTTGTTTTTCACCTACTTTGAAAAGAAGCCCATATTTTTTTAACCATTCTTCTGGTAAAACACCCATCGAACCATCATCTAACTGTACAAAACTTTGCTTATTTTGAATAGCTTTTTTAATCTCATTAATAGAAACCTGTTGATCTCCAAAACGAATATCCACTTTGGCATCAAACCAATCCACCCCATTTGATATATAAATATTTGTTTTCGGTTTTTCTGTATTAAAACGAAATTTTTTTAATACTTCCCACCCTTCAACATATACTTTCATCTCTTTCAAAGCATCCACAAATAAAAAGAACCAGTTGTTTTTTAACACCTCGGCACCACGTAGGGCAAGTTGTGTGCCGCCATCTAAATGTATAAAATGCGAGTGCAGCGATTCGATTTTAGATAAAAATTTTCTTTCCTTCTCGGGATTTCTTTTAATGATCATTATACCATCGTCCTTTGCGATCATTATCTCCTTTTTATCGGTTGCTTTTATCACATAACCATTATAAGAAAAGCTAGGCTGTAAAACCAAATACTCACCTTTTTCGAAAAGTCTAAGAGAAAATTCAGGATCCGCTTCTTTAGTGCCTTTAATTAAAGAGGGATCAAACTCAACTGAATGTTCCTGTGTATAGGGGATAAATGTGTTTGCTAAAAATTGCGGAAGCTCTTTTTGAGTAATCGTTTGGTTTTTTTTGTTATAAAAATCAATAACGGAAATTAGATCTTCTTTTTTATCCCATGTTCTTACTGTATCATTGAAAATGAAAAGCAGGGGGCTGCTACATTCATTCTCATCAAGACCAATTGCTGTACCATTTATTTTTACCATTGGTCTCCAAACCCAACCATTTTTTGCTTTATATAATTCAAAACCGGGCTGTAACACCGAACCCGCATCTAAGGCAATAAGATTTTTGGTAACAAAATTTTTTCCTTTAGCAAGAAAATAAATCGGAATATCAGTTTCGTTTATCAGTGTTTTTAATTTTGGAATCAAATATTCAGCGTAAAGAGAAAAAGTGTTTTCGTCAGGCGCTTCAGTTTCATCAACAATAATATTGTCCCATATATTTCCAAAGGGAGAATTCCTTTTTAGAAACTTTTCTATTTCAGTTGCTTCGAACTTTTTTAAAAGCTTTATGATTTTTTCTTCCCTTTCTCCGGATAATGTAACAGAAGAAAGTTCCTTCTTTTCTATCAGTCCAACAAACCGACCGGTTTCATTATCCCTTTCGCCGGTTATCAATTCTAGAGAAAAGAAAGGAATTTTTTGAAAATTTGCATTTATTACAACACCCAGCGATTTTGATTCTTTTGGTGCGTCATCTTCTACTACAATATCAGCAAGAATTACTTTGTTTTTTTGAGTAACCTCAATCGGCCTATCTACTCTTTTAATATCCGGCTCGAGTA
>CAZZJD010000265.1:0-3156 GCA_964654305.1 uncultured Chitinophagaceae bacterium | reverse complement strand
GAGGCTCTCGCACTTTTACACTTCAAGATTTTCAATCTGCCAAAGAATTAGAAATTGTTTCATTTAGCGAAGCCAACAAACATCCCTTTGATAAAGTACGCCAGCAACTTCAATTTCTGCGAAAAGAAGGAATACTTACTTTTGTAGACAATCGTGGGACTTATACGCTTCGGGAGCCGGTAATTCTACATGGTGAACTATCTGAAGAAAGCGTCGCATTCGTTCACCAAAAGGAGCCTAATAAGCAAGAATATGTTAGAGAAACTTTTGCGCGCGACAGAGGATGGGTAAGACAAGCAAAAGAAAAATTTGGGTCATATTGTTTGCACCCCAACTGTAAAAATACCTTCAGCAAACAAGATGGAATGCCTTATATTGAAGTCCATCATATAATTCCTTTATTTGAAGGCGGCGAAGATGCTGTTTGGAACTTAGCAGTCGTCTGTGCACACCACCATAAAATGGCGCATTTTGCCGATTTGGATTCGCAGCTAGACCTTAGAAAACTTTTTCTAAAAATTGTAGAAAAAAGATTATGAACGGTGGCGATTATGGCATTACAAAAAGATAATGACTGGGCGAATGCTATTGCCCTAAGAATTGTGGATGAACTCACACTTAAAGATGACTTCCCACACGATTCGGAACTATTACGTTCCATTTTACAAAAATTATTTTCAGAAAACCAATGGGCTACAAAAAAATTAATTGGTACTGGATTAATAGAAAAAGATTATTTTGAGCATCTTAATTAATAAAGCTCTCTTGCCAAGCAATTTGAAGTTACCGTGTTATCTACGAATGGCAAAGTGAACAAAGGCTGGGCGGGGCATGTTTGCGAGCGGTTTCTAGGCATTCCTATTAATTCTGCGCAAAGCCCAAATTTTGGTTCATGGGAATTAAAGTCCATACCGCTTAAGCGCCTTAAAAATGGCAAACTACAATTTAAGGAAACCATGGCAATCACCATGATCGATCCCTATCATGTTGAGCGCACGCCGTTTGAAGAAAGCCATCTTTTGGCAAAGCTTAGAAAAGCAGTTTGTGTGGTGAGAGAAGTTGGGAAATATTATAGCGATCCAAGCTATGTGCATTTAGTTGTCACTTTAGATCTCGATGGCGATCTGTATGCCGCTGTTAAAGCCGATTATGAAACGGTGCAGGAATGCTTGAATGATCCTAAGCGCGGCTTCAAGGCGCTTACAGGGCGTATGGGTGTCTATATTCAGCCGCGCACCAAAGGCGCAGGGCACGGATCAATATCAAGAGCATTTTATGCGCGGCCAAAATTTTTAGCAGAATTTGTAAAACTTACCTAATCTTGACCGATTCTCCTTAAAATTAGGAGAATCGATTATGAATCCCAATAAAGTCATTATTAAGTTTGAACAGGTCTGCGATCAGGTGAGCGACCCTATTCGTCGTTTGGTCGGATTCGTCAAAGCCAAGTACCTCATCGATCTGATCGAGGCGGCGGATCTCAATGCCAACCCGCGCTCGGCGAAGGTCGGTAATGTCACGGAAGATATTATCGAGAGCATCAAAAAAACGCGCGACATCTTCCCCTTCAAAACCAAAGGCATTCTGCTTGCCGTTTCCACCCCACCGAAGGATCTGGAGCGCAAGCGTTATGAGCTTGAGTTTAAGGATCACGAGATCGAGGGCATTTTAGGTGGTGGCCACAACACGCTTGCCATCGCTATCCATATCCTCAACCTCGCGACGGAAGAAGATCGTGCTGTGCGTAAGATCAAACGCTGGAGCGATTTGAAGGAAACATGGTCGCAATTCAAAGACAAGGTGGCCGATGTGCGCGACCAACTGGATTTTCTGGTGCCGGTCGAGATCCTCGTTCCTGCCAATGATACCGAGGAGGTGCTGCAGAAATTCCGTAATGCCATTCTCGACATTTGCGCCGCGCGAAACAACAACGTGCAGCTGGTGGTGGACACGAAGGCAAATCAGGCTGGGCATTATGAGTGCATCAAGAACTCGCTTGATACCTCGCTTCGTAACCAGATTATCTGGAAGACGAACGAGCCAGGGCGTGTTCCGGTGCGTGATGTGGTGGCGCTGGCATGGATTCCGCTGTCGCTGTTGCAGCTGCCATCGGATGTTAGCAAGATCACGCCAGTGCATCTTTACAGCTCGAAGGCTAAGTGCATGGAGGCATTTGTTGAGCTCATGGAAAATGGTGAGATCTCTAACTATGAATCTGGCCGCTATGAGCTGAAAAATAGCAAAGTTGCCAGTGCGCTCAGCCTACTTAAAGATTTGCCGAAGCTTTACGACCTTATCTACACCATGCTGCCTAAGGCTTATAATGATGCGGATGGTAAGTTTGGGCGAATTAGTTCCGTGAAAATGTACGATCTTAAAAAGTACAAGGAAGATCCAAAAAGTTATCTGAGGAATCGTCCCTTTACGCCATTCTATGCCGAAGAGATTGATTATCAGATTCCTGAGGGATTTATAACGCCATTGGTATATGCGCTGTCTGCATTAATCGAAGAGAAGGATGGCAAGATCGTCTGGAAGGTTGATCCATACCAGTTTGTGCAAAAGAACCTTGGTGAGGTTGTTAAACAGTATAAAGGGGTGATCGATCTTTCGCAGTGGGATCCGCAGAAGGTTGGTAAGAGTGCCGTTTCGTATGCCATGGCGAAGCAGCAGTTCGAGCATTTTCTGCTCACGCAGGCACACCAAACAGCCCTTGTATGATGATTCAGGCCACCAGAGGGTGTGCCCTCTGGTGGCTGATTCCATAACCACCTGTATTTCCATCAAAAAGACTATTGATTGTAGCTGCCAGCTTGTTATCCCCCTAGAGACAGTAACCAACTGTTTTTATGGAGGAAAGATGCAGCAAGTGATGGACAAGGCCGCGCGAATTGCGGCGCTGAATGATCGGTTCAGGCAGACGTTCTGGGGTGGCAAGGTGATGATGACGCAGGGCGTGCAGGAATTATCGGAGGACATGCGTGCGCGATTATTCCGTGCCGTTTCGGAATTTGATGACTTCACCGATGACAACGATCCACACCGCGAACATGATTTTGGTCGGATTATGTTCGGATCGTGCACGTTTTTCTGGAAAATCGGCTTACATGAGGAACGTCCTGTCAAGTTGTTTGATGATGGTACATATGCTGAAGC
>CAZZJD010000264.1:0-3157 GCA_964654305.1 uncultured Chitinophagaceae bacterium | reverse complement strand
TACTGTAAAAGTTCCTGCCTACTGGACGAAAACCTTGTCAAATGGAATTAAAGTTATTGGCTCTAACAATAATGAATTGCCAACAGTTACATTAACACTGAAAATTCCCGGCGGTCATTTATTGCAGTCGGGTAATCTTAAGCAGATTGGTATGGCAGGTATGCTGGCTAGTATGATGAATGAAGACACCAAGCTGCGCACTTCAGAAGAAATGAGTAAAGAACTCCAAAAGCTTGGAAGTTCTATTACAGTAGTAAGTACGTTGGATGGATTAAATTTTTCTGTTCAGTCGTTAAAGAAAAATATAAAGCCCACGCTTGCCTTGCTAGAAGAAAGAATATTACAACCTTTATTTAAAGAAGAAGCTTTTAAGCGGATTCAAAAACAGGAAGTAGAAGCTTTCAAGCAGGTAAAAGCTCAGCCAAGTGCAGTAGCAGATCTGTTATTTGAAAAAATAAATTATGGCGACCAGCATATTTTAGGTGTAAGTGAAGATGGAACAGAGGAAACTGTGAAGCAGTTTAAATTAACTGATATTCAAAAATATTATGACAGTACACTTACTTCTCAAGGCGCAATGATTTTTGTAGTTGGGGACATTGGTCAGGAAGAATTACTGCCACAACTGGAATTCCTTAATAAATTACCTAATAAAAACATTTCTGTTCCCAAGCCAGGGCCCGGTATTTCTGTTGAAAAAACAAAAATCTACTTCGTTCATATTCCTAAGGCAGCTCAAACTGAATTCAGAATTGGGTTCCCAACAAATTTGACTTATGATGCAACAGGAGATTTTTATAAAGCAGGTTTGATGAACTATAATCTGGGCGGTGCCTTCAACAGTAGGATCAATATAAATCTTAGAGAAGATAAAGGATGGACTTATGGTTCGCGTACTAATTTTGATGGAAGTTTATATGGTGGAACCTTTGAATTCAGTTCAGGCATCAAGGCAGAGGCAACTGACAGCGCATTGGTTGAGATCATCAGAGAGATCAAAGACTATGTTGAAGGCGGGATTAAAGATGATGAAATGAGTTTTATGAAGAGTGCAATTGGTCAACGAGACGCACTCCGTTATGAAACACCTGGACAAAAAGCCGGATTCATCGGAAGAATATTGGAATATAATTTACCGGGTAATTACGTTGAACAGCAAAGTAAGATTTTAAATGAGATTACTAAAGAAGAAATTAATGCTATTGCAAAAAAATGGTTACAACTTGATAAAATGAATATTTTACTGGTAGGGGATAAGGATAAAGTAATGACCGGCTTGAAAAAACTGGAATATGAAATTGTGGAATTGGATACTGACGGTAAGATAAAGAAGTAGAGAGGAGTATCGTTTGTAGCGTTGGATTAAGAGATATTTTATTTTAGCATAAATCATCGCCAGGAGTGTACACTCCTGGCGATGAGGCTTATAGAAACAAATCTGCTTTTCTAATTGTTAAATGAGTAAATATGTTTTTACGATTTTATACATTATTGAGTTTCCTCATTTATCCTGTTTGCCATATTGCTGCACAGACACCGTCTGTTGCGTTTGGTAAAGTAGTTCGTCATGAAAATTTTCCATCAACATTTGTAACATCTAGAAATATTGATGTATGGCTTCCGGATGACTATGCAACGGGTAATTCCAATTATCCAATATTGTATATGCATGACGGTCAGATGTTATTCGATTCAGCCAACACCTGGAATCATCAGGAGTGGGGGATGGATGAAACCGCAGGACAGCTTATTAAAGAAAAAAAAATTAAATCTTTCATTATAGTTGCGATTTGGAACGGAGGGGTATATCGTCATGCAGATTATTTCCCTCAGAAGCCATTTGAATCTATGACGGATTCAGAAAAAGAAAATGTATACAAAGCAATCCGACAAAACGGATCCGATGTTTTTCAGGGAAAAAAAATTTCTTCTGATAACTACCTCTTATTTATAACTAAAGAACTAAAACCTTTTATCGATAAAAATTATCGGACTTTAGTAGATCGAGCAAATACATTTATTGCTGGAAGCAGTATGGGCGGCTTAATTTCTATGTATGCACTATGTGAATACCCTGATATTTTTGGAGGTGCTGCATGCTTGTCTACTCATTGGCCCGGCATTTTTCAAATGGAAAACAATCCTGTACCTCAATCTTTTTTTAATTATTTGCGTAATAAAATCCCCCCTGTCAATAGTCATCATTTTTATTTTGACCATGGTACTGCAACCCTTGATGCAATGTATCCTTCTTTGCAATCAGAAGTAAACTTGATCTTTAAAGAGAAGGGGTATGATAAAAAAAATTTTATGAGTCTCGTTTTTGAGGGGGCAGACCATAGTGAAGCCTCGTGGCGAATAAGAATGCATTATCCTTTGCTCTTTCTGTTGCAGAATAAGACAAAATAATTCTTTATTGAATTTAGTAGGAGGGCGCTCCGGCCATATTTTCCAGATTATAAACTCTAAGCCAAATTACCCATTCGTTATATTGTTGTTCTGCAACCAGGTCTATCATTAATTTAGTTGTTACAACTTTAAACTGATTCGTCCAGATTCTTTGATCCTCGGAAGGATGTTCATATAAACTCAAAGGCTCATAGGTTTTAGAATTCCCTTTTACAGAGCCTCTATTGATTTCGCTATATATTTTTTTATATTGTTTTTGAAGTTCTTTGATATCTTCAAAACTATTGAGCCTGCTTTCCCAAACCCAATCTGTTTTTTTAGGTCCGTTGTATCCGATAATTCTGTTTTCCTGCGAGCCAGGTGCTGATAAAGTTGATAAATAAGAAACGGTACCAGTTTCGCCGCTTACTTGCTCACCACGTATGGAAATAAAGTCTTCTGCAGCTGCTCGCAGTACTTCCTGGAGCACGTTTTTTAGGCCGGATCCGGTATTTTCTTGATTCGTTTCTTTTTGAGCAAATAAGTTAAATGATGAGATGGAAATCAGACTGATAAGGATAAATCTTTTCATTTCAGGATATTAATTTGTTGCAAAATAAAGGTTATTAGCGAGAATCTTCCGTAAAATTAAAAGACGGCCGTCACCGTAAATTTTACATCTTCAATTATGCGTAGAAATACGATTGCATTGAAAAAATAAATTTTATAATTTTATTATAAATCCAATATTTATGCAGAAAATATCATC
>CAZZJD010000263.1:0-3176 GCA_964654305.1 uncultured Chitinophagaceae bacterium | reverse complement strand
CTATTAAAAATTTTCATTGATCTATTTAAGCTACTGTTGAAGAGTATTTTAGAGATGAGCAAGAGGGTTGCAGTAACGATCGCTATTTTGGCTAAAGAATTGGGCTTGGGAAAGGCCACTGTTTCGTTGGCTTTGCGAGATGATCCCCGAATTCGCAAGGAGACGCGATCGCGCGTGCGACGTCACGCTGAGGAGCGGGGTTATCAGGCCAATCCGGTGGTGGCCCATGTCATGAGTCAGCTTCGTTCGGCCCGGGTGTCCAACTATCGGGCCACCCTGGCTTTGGCGAACTTGGGGTCGCAGTCGGAGGATCTGGAGTCCAATACGACCTTTCGTTCGATGGCCGCTGGCTTCCGGTCGCGGGCCGCCGCCTTGGGATATGTGGTGGACGATTTTTGGATTGGAGACCCCCTCTACCGGCAACCGGAAAAACTCAAAAGCATCCTGCACGCGAGAAAGATCGATGGGGTGGCTCTGCTGGCCATTCGCGAAAAGGACCGACTGCCCGACCCCATCCGGGAGATCTTACCTCATTGCGTGGCCGTGGCTTTGGGCGTGAGGATGGTGTCTCCGTTAATTCACTGCTGTGCCAACAATCAATATAGCACCAGCCTGAATGCGGTTCGTCAGGTGAGGGAGGCGGGGAAGAAAAGAATCGGCCTGGTCGTTGCGGGAGAAATTGACCGTCTGCTCAATGGGAAGCTCAGCATGGGCTTCCGGTTTGGGCTTGAGGAGGCCGGGGAGAAGCCCGACGTGGCGGCGAACCGGATTTGGAATTTTCAGCCCAAAGACGTGACGGGATTCCTGCGGTGGCATGAAAGTTTTCATCCCGACATTCTCCTGACCACCCACGCGGAAATCGCCGAATGGCTGCGGCACAGTTCCGCGGGAGGCAAGACTACGGCCTTGGCCCACTTGGACGTGGATCCGTCGATGAGCGGGTGGGGAGGGATGAATCAACGCAACGAGATGGTGGGGGCCTTTGGGGCCGACTTGCTCACGGCGCACATGGCCCGGGGCGAAAAGGGAATTCCGCCTTCAGCGAAAACCATGCTGGTGGAAAGTGAGTGGGAGGAGGGAAAGTCGCTTAGAGCGGCTGAGTTTTTGATTTAGCAGTTCTCCTGGTCTGAAGGCTACAGGCTGCAGGCGGGACGGGGGTTAAGGTTCTTAGTCCTTAGTCATGGAGAAAATGTTTCAGTTGCATAGCTTACCGCCAGAACTAAGGGCTAAACGGCTCGTCGGCCAGTTCAGCGTGTCCCTAACGAAGTTGCGTAGCCCTAGGGCACGACTTCGACGGGAACACCCGGGCGGAGGGCATGAACAAGTTTCGTGGCATTCCAATTGGCCAAACGGAAGCAACCGTGGGATCCGGTGCGTGAGATATCCTCCGGTTCGGGGGTGCCGTGAATTCCGTAACCTTGGAGGGACAGACCGATCCAAGCCGTGCCCACGGGATTGTTGGGTCCGGGAGGTAAAACCAATTTATTCGTGATTCCCTCCTTGAGGGCGACATCCACGAGCACCTTGGGGTCGAAGGTGTAATTGGGGTTGGGCGCGGTGCTGATCACGGTAAGGGGTTGATTGGGAATTTTGTTTTTATCGGCAGCGATGGAGCAGGGGAAACACGCGACCAATTGATTGTTCGTGTCGTAGGCCAGCAAGGTGGTTTCCGCGAGCATGATGACAACCCGGCCCACCGGCGGAAGTTTTCTGGTTCCATCCAAATTGGGAAGGGTGAGGGTAATGCCCGGGGCAAGATTCGTGGCGGTGGGATTCAACTCTTTGAGGAAGGAGGGAGTGGAGTGGGTTTTTTCCGCCAACATTTCCCAAGGATCGTTGTAGTCCAAGGCGGGAACTTTGCTCATCGCCACAAAACCCTTGGGGCGTGGCACGACGCGGGTCATGTCCTCCTCGGTCACGGTGTAATCGGCATAGGCATCCCCGGGTTTTCCAAGGCTCAGCCGGGTTTCGATGTCCAACTCCCCCGACATGTTCAGGTTCCGGCTGATTTGGAACTGGGTGACGGCTCGGCGGCTGCGTTTGGCAAAGTGTCCGTCGATGGTGCCGCAGGAAAAGTTCAACCGATCCAGCAAGGCCTGCCACCCGGCCATCTCGACCGTATCGCGGGGTTTTTCCGTCGGGAGGGTTTCGGCCCTTCGGACCTCTTTTCCCATGGGTGGGACGGGAGGGCCCAGCACAGGGGGCGGTTCCGGAGGTTTGGGAGGTGGGATAGGAGCAGCGACCGCGGGTTCTACGGCTGTCGGGGGCTCACTTTTTTTTTATCTGTTTCGGGGCCGGAAAAAACCTCGGCATTCGGGTATTTTTTGACCAAGTCACGGGCCCTTTGATCCGCCGGTTTGGGTTGGGCTTGGGGCCAATGCAGGAGACCTCGATCGCGCAGATAGAGTACTCCCCCCACGCCCATTAGTCCCATGACCACCAGCCAGACAAAACGATCGCCGGATCTCTTGCTGCGGGCCATGGAGGTTTAGTACACGTCCTTGAGGTAGCGTTTTTCCGTCTTGGCGAGCGTGCCGGAAACATATTCCTCGGCCTGCTCGGGAGTTTTGCCGCCGTGTTGGGTGACAATTTCGAGGAGGGCTTGGTGCACGTCCTTGGCCATCCGCTTGGCATCGCCGCACACGTAGAAGTAGGCGCCTTTTTCCAGCCAGCGCCAGAGTTCGGCTCCCTCCTCCTTCATTCGGTGCTGCACGTAAATCTTTTCGGCCTGGTCTCGCGAAAAGGCCGTGGAGAGTTTATGGAGTCGGCCGGATTTCTGGAGGCCGGCGAATTCGTCCCCGTAGAGAAAGTCAGTGGCGGCATGTTGATCCCCGAAAAAGAGCCAGTTCCTTCCGGAGTGACCATGGTGCTGGCGGTGCTGCAAGAAGGCCCGGAAGGGGGCAATACCCGTGCCCGGACCGACCATGATGATGTCGCGGTCGGGCGGCGGCAGGTGGAAATGACGGGTGGGTTGCACGTACACCGGAACGGAATTTTGGGCAGCCAAGCGAGCGAGATAGCCAGAGGCTAAACCTTGCTTGGCCCGGCCATGGGTGGTGTATTGCACCACCGCGACTGTGAGGTGGACGTGGCCTTTTTCGTGATCCGGGGAAGAGGCGATCGAGTAAAGACGGGGGGCAATCTTGTTGAGCAGGCTGGGAATTTCAGCGGGGTCG
>CAZZJD010000262.1:0-3182 GCA_964654305.1 uncultured Chitinophagaceae bacterium | reverse complement strand
TACAAAATCAGGGCGAGAGAGAAAGAAAAATTACTGGACATCCCCATACAAAAAAATATTGACGAAAGTACGCTGCAAGATTCATGGAATGCATTCATCATCAAGTTAAAACAAGAAGAAAAAAATTCTACTGCCACCAATTTTGAAATGATGACTTACAGGATTCTTTCTCAGGATGAGATCATCATAGTATGCAGAGGTGATGTGCAGTTTGGCTTCTTCAAACAGGAAAGAAATGCACTGCTTGATCATCTTAAGCAAAGCTTTTTTCACAAAACACTTACCATCAATTACGAATATATTGAGATCCCTAAGGATGAAACGTATGCGGGCCCGGTACTTTCTTCCAAAGATCAGTATCTGCAGCTGGCAGAACGATACCCCGCAGTTAAGGAATTGAAAGAAAGACTTGGGATGGATTTAGACTATTAACCCCCTCTCACGATATTAACTTTTGTTAGTTGCCGGGAATGTTGAACGACCGGTATTGAATTCATCAAATTGATGTAATTTCGCACACATTTCAAAACAATTCGATTATGGCAGAAGTTATTCGCATGCCCCTGCTCAGTGATACGATGACCGAAGGGAAAATTGTAAAGTGGAATAAGCAGGTTGGCGATACCGTAAAAAGTGATGATGTTTTAGCCGATGTGGAAACGGATAAAGCCACTATGGAAGTAGTTGGTTATGCGGATGGCACCCTCCTCTATGTAGGCACTCCGGAAGGCACTGCCGCGAAAGTGAATGATATCATCGCTATAGTAGGAAAACCCGGTGAAGATTATCAACAATATTTAAATCAAAGTGCAGCTCCTACCACTGCTCCTGTCGAAAATACATCAGCTCCTGTGCCAACCAGCAACAGTTCATCTGTTGATTCTGATAGTCTGGCTAAATCGCTGGGGGTAACTGTGATTCGCATGCCCTTGTTGAGTGACACCATGACCGAAGGAAAGATTGTAGGATGGAATAAAAAAGTGGGCGATACCATTCAGGCAGATGATAATCTTGCTGATGTGGAAACAGATAAAGCTACGATGGAAGTGGTTCCTTACGTAGCGGGCACTTTGTTATATACCGGAGTTGAAGCCGGTACCGCTGCAAAAGTAAATGAAGTGATTGCGATCATTGGGAAAGCTGGCACCGATATTACTGCATTGTTAGACGCATTGAAAAATGCTTCATCATCTTCTGCACCTTCAAAAGCAGCCCCTGTAGTGGCCGCTACAAGTTCATCCACCGCTCCCGCCACACAAGAACTTAGTGAAGTAACCGTAGGCGCTAACGGTCGTATTAAAGCTTCTCCGCTCGCTAAAAAAATAGCCGCCGAAAAAGGCATCGATCTGCAAAAAGTAAAAGGCAGTGGTGATGGCGGAAGAATCATTAAAGCTGATATCGATCAATATACTCCTGGTGCCGCTGTGGCAACAGCGAGTCCATCCGCCCCTTCCCTGCCTGCATTCACACCAGGCACCGGAGAAGGTTATGTAGATACACCCAATAGCAGCATGCGTAAAACTATTGCGCGCCGACTGGGAGAAAGCATATTTACGGCACCTCATTTTTATCTCACGATGGAGTTGAACATGGATAATGCCATGGCAGCCCGTGCACAAATGAATGCGGTAAGTCCGGTGAAAATCAGCTTCCAGGATATGATGATCAAAGCCTGTGCGATGGCATTACGCAAGCATCCTGCTATCAATAGTTCATGGATGGGCGATTTCATTCGCACGTATCAGCATATTCATATTGGCAGCGCCGTTGCGGTAGATCAGGGATTGATCGTACCCGTATTCAAATTTGCTGATCAGAAATCTTTAAGTCAGATTGCAAGTGAAGGAGCTGGATTATACGAAAAAGCCCGCACGGGTAAATTACAACCGCAGGAATTCAGTGGCAACACATTCACCATCTCCAACCTGGGCATGATGGATATCGAAGAGTTTACGGCTATCATCAACCCACCCGACAGTTGCATATTAGCTGTTGGACGCATTAAAGAAGTGGTGGTGAAAAAAGCGGACGGACAATTCGGAACAACGAATGTAATGAAGGTAACACTGAGCTGTGATCACCGCAGTGTAGATGGTGCCATAGGAGCATCCTTCCTTCAAACGCTGAAGAAGTTTATCGAGAATCCGGTTACCATGCTGGTATAATCAACTTTGCATTACAACATGTCTAAAAAGACTTTAGTCGTTGGTGCTTCTTCGGATCCTTCCCGCTATAGTTATATAGCTATTAACATGTTGAGAGAAGCAGGACATGCTGTACTTGCCATTGGGAAAAAAGAAGGAGAAGTGGCGGGGGTGCAAATTCAGAAAGAACGATTTACAGATAAGGATATTGATACCATTACTTTATATATCAATCCCACCTTTCAAAAAGAGTATTACAATTATTTTATACAACTCCATCCTAAACGGATCATCTTTAATCCGGGCACTGAAAATCCGGAGTTAGCCACATTGGCACAGCAAGCTGGCATCCATACGATGGAGGCGTGTACTCTTGTATTATTGAGAACCGGGCAGTATTGATTTCGTTGTTCGTTTCTCGTTTCTCGATCAACGAACGACGAACAACGATTGACGTGTCTTTTCCCCAAATGTTAATAATTGATTGATGTACAGAAAGGATGCAATGCTGGAAGTTTCGGTAACTTACAGAAACCCTTTTTTATGCATTGGAGAAAATTCAACGGCGAAGCCATCGATCTTCCCATTAAAGAGGAAGTACATAAAGCCATTATCAGAGAAACAGAAAAAGGACATCGGCTGAAAGTATGTATAGGCACCGACAGTCAGGTAAAAGGTCATGAAACAGAGTTTGCCACAGTGATTGTTTTTTTAAGAGAAGGGAGCGGCGGATTTATGTTTATTCACAATGAAAAAACCAAACAGCATTATTCTATCAAAGAAAGAATGCTGGTAGAAGTAGCGAAAAGTATTGAAATTGCTTATGAATTATGTGACCTTTTTACAGAGTATGATGTGGACATGGAAGTGCATGCCGATATCAATACCAATCCGAATTTCAAGAGTAACGAAGCTTTACGAGAAGCGACTGGTTATATATTAGGGATGGGGTTTGCATTTAAAGCAAAGCCTGAAGCCTTTGCCAGTACCAGTTGTGCAAATAAGATGGTGAATTAAAAACGGAACATATTCCTGAGA
>CAZZJD010000261.1:0-3185 GCA_964654305.1 uncultured Chitinophagaceae bacterium | reverse complement strand
GCGCTACCAACCCGTCCTTGTGCGATAAGGTCGAAAACTCCAGCTAAGGCTGGTCAAGTATTTGGTCTCGGAGCATTCGTCATTGTGCACTTGAAAGTGTTTGCACTGGCATTGGGCCAACGTCAGGCTCTGATGAACCTCGTCAGCAATACTTGGACGCAAGCAGGGTCTTGAGCAAGAGAGGAGTTTTGGCTCATCGTAGCTATTCAAAGGGCGCAGATGAGACAAAAGCCCATGGCACCGATCGACGGTGCAGACAAAATGGTCGGCGAGATCAAACGGGCCACACGGCGAAGCCGGTCACCGGAAGACAAGATCTGGATTGTGATTGCCGGCATACGTGGCGAGGAAAGCATTGCCGAGCTCTGCCGCAAGAAAGGTACCCACCAGAATCTGTACTATCAGTGGTCCAAGGAGTTCCTGGAGGCTGGCAAGAAGCGGCTCGCAGGCGACACCTTATCAGTCCGTCATTCCATTGGCCGGACTCAAACTCTTTTTTGGAGCAGTGTCTCAATGGCAGATCAGCTCCCATTGCCTCCACGGCTTCTACCACTGAAGCTGATACATCGGGATTGATGACACTGGCCTGCCGCCCCCAAGCTTTCCACTTACCAGCACGCGTCCGGCCGGCCAGCATTTGACACCGGAATTGCGTGCCAGTCTAACCTCTGCGGCAAATGCCTCGCTCGCTGCAATCTCACCCCAAGGCATTTGCAGCCCTTCGTCCGCACCGATTAGCCGTCTGACACGCACCTCATCAGCCTTTCGGCCATCCGGCTTGACCGCTCCAAAGTCACAGACGATCCTAAGGCGGGCACCCGACGAAGCCGCTCTGGTCACTATGGCGCATGACTTATCGAGCGCTTCCTCGACAGTGTCAAAGCAGTGCGCTTGTACATCGACACGCGCCCTCGCCCTTGAGTAGTCTTCCGACCAGCATGACGGCGGCCAACCAGAGAGGCTGGACGCAAGTGGCAACCTGTTTGGCCTTGCATCCCCTCGGCTGAGATCCTCCCACAGAAAGACCACGGGTGCATGAAATTTGGTATCTTCAGGCTTGAACGGACTGGAGCGCTTCACAGGCTGGCGCCATGGACAATCAACAACGTCCACATCTACACCAAGAGAACGGGCAAGATCGGCAAGATAGGCTGTACCCGCAATGCTCTGCGGCAGCTCACCATTCGACAGCGCGCAGAGCTTTAGCGGTGCCATCAGCTCATCGGCTCGAAGCATCGCCAGCCCGAGCATTTGCCTGTTGCCATGATAAAATCGTTCATTGAGCTCGGTGCGCCTGATCTTATCGAGACGATCGCTCGTCAGCACCCTCAAGCTGCTTGACGCTCTCATGATCCGCTGAAATGCACCAGCCTCGGATGGGGAAACTAGCCCCTCGAAACTCAACTTGAAGAAGTCGTCCGCATGAAACGGAAGAACGATGTTCAGCTTCGCGCCAATGCTGAGCAATGCATCAGCGAATAGCGTATCCGCACCGG
The DNA here is from genome assembly GCA_964654305.1 of uncultured Chitinophagaceae bacterium. GTDB lineage: Bacteria > Bacteroidota > Bacteroidia > Chitinophagales > Chitinophagaceae > Lacibacter. The sequence goes on along the minus strand of CAZZJD010000261.1, from coordinate 1,689 downwards.
CGCCGAGCGCTCCAAACCCCTCCGCGACACGCCAACTCTTGAAGCGCTCGGCAATTTGCTTCCGCAGTTCACTGGCCATGTCGGTAGTCAGATCCTCCGGTGCACGCGTTAGGTGTCCGCTGAACACCACGACCCCTCCCTGCGGCAGGAGATCAAGCACGTCCATTTCACGCATACCAAGCGCTGAAGCAACGCGCTTGAGCTGCAGGCGCGTAGTGGCAATTTTTCCGGGTGACGCTCCCGGCGACTGCAAAGCCCGCGCAAAGGACTCTCTCGCCGACTTGAGATCTCCCGTCAGCAGGTATGCCTCACCAAGAGTTGCGAAGTCCCAATACGTAACCGCCGATTTGTCCAGGGCACGCCTGATCGTATTGGCAATGTCTGCAGCTTTTCGCTCTTCTCCCGCGATTCTGAAGAGCGTTGCAGAGTTGATGGCAGGAAAATTCCCCAGAGTTTTCTTGTAGACATCCTCGTACGCACGTGCAGCTGCTGCCACAAGCGTTCTGTCGGCCTCCTTGTGGTTACCCAGCGCACGCTCCTTGAGCAGACGCGCAGGGGCAGACAGCACATCCTCGAAAAGAGTATTCAGGCGATGACCAAGCTTGCGGTTGAATTCCGCTTCTGCATCTGCGTCCTCGTCGTCAACATCGAGTGGCCCTGAACCGGCCTTCATGATAGTGCCCGTCCGGATGGATCTTTCTAGCATCTCCCTTAGGTCCCCAGGGTCACTCACGCCATCAGACATCTGGTCGAGAAACCGGCCAGCCTCTGTCAGACTGCCTGTGCGTATCGCGGCAAGAAACGCTTGATACTTCAGCTCCATGCTGTTTGGAAAATGTGTAATTCCATCCAAGGCCATGTTCCGGGCGCGGAAGTTGTTCCCGTTCGCGCTGAGCGCGTTGATGTTCTCGAGAAAGCCCCTGTGCGCTTCGCGGCTGCGTGCAAACCCTGCCTGCACAAGCGATTTGAACCGCTTCCAGTCTTGTATCCTCAATTGCGCCGGCGTCAACTGGATTAGCCCTGCATGCTCCCACTCTCGAACATTCTGGTTGACGGCTTCCCGGGTCAGCCCGACCTCATTGGCCAAATCCTGCTGGGTAATCTTCATATCAACGCGGCGGCCAGCGCCCTCGTTGATGCCTGCGTCGTCCACGAGGTCAAGCACGGTCTGGGCAAGCTGCGCCGACTTGGTTGTCACCTTGGCAAGTGCAAAGCGCTCCATCACGAGATCCGCCCTCTCAAGCGCCTCAAGTGTCAGTCGCCGGTCGATCATCCCCCTCACATCAGGATCAAGCCCAAGGCTGCTTGAATAGGGCACCCTGACGACACGAACCGGTAAAGGAGCAAAACAGCTCAGCGAACGAAGGGGAAAGCCGTGGGGACCCCGCCGCACGAACTCGAACTCTCCAAACACGCCCTCAACGATCCACATGACGGTCACCGGATCGGCCCTGGACGGGATCAGGGCGCCCAGTTTGATCCGAGGCTGAACCGACTGCCCTACCTGAACCAGCACAAACAACTCCTCAGCTACTTCTCCTGCCCTGAACACCTCACCAGTTCGATCAACAACGCTCGCGCGATCGATCAGCACCCGTGCTTTGTCTAGATGCTCCATGCCGAGCCCAAGAGCCTCGACAAGCTGGGCCCCCAGGTCAGCATTCAAGCGGCTCATCAAAACAACTCCTG
>CAZZJD010000260.1:0-3197 GCA_964654305.1 uncultured Chitinophagaceae bacterium | reverse complement strand
AAGATCATCATTTAACCTACAACCTACAACATCCAACTTTGCTTTCATCTTTCCTACTTTTGCATGAATGAATATCTTTTTTACCAAAGAAGAAACTGCATTGCTTGAACTTGTTGGTCAACATGCCGATCGTCTGGGGATGGTATGCTATGCCGTGGGTGGGTTTGTGCGCGATAAAATTTTAGATCGCCCCTCTAAGGATCTCGATTTTGTTTGCGTGGGAGATGGCCTGTTCCTGGCAGAGAAAATCGCTGCATCTATCGGTCCTGAAGCGCATGTGGCGTATTTCAAAAACTTCGGAACGGCACATATTAAATATCACGAATACGATCTCGAATTTGTAGGTGCAAGAAAAGAGAGCTACCGCGCTGACAGCAGAAAACCGGAAGTTTCTTCCGGAACAATAGAAGATGATCAGCATCGCAGAGACTTTACGATTAATACCCTAGCAATCTCACTGAATAAAGCAAGCTTTGGTGAATTGCTGGATAGTTTTGGAGGTGTTAGTGATATCGCACAGAAAATAATCCGTACCCCTCTGGAGCCGGAGAAAACATTTAGCGATGATCCGCTGCGTATGATGCGCGCCATCCGTTTTGCGAATCAACTCCATTTTGCCATCGATGAGGTAACCTGGAAAGGGATACAGCAGTCGGCCGACAGAATAAAAATTATTTCCAAAGAAAGAATAGCTGATGAACTCAATAAAATCATTCTTTGCGAAAAACCTTCATACGGGTTTGACCTGTTGTATAAAAGCGGTCTTTTGAAACATTTTTTTTCGCAAATGATTGAATTGGCAGGAGCAGAGTATATTGACGGGAAAGGGCATAAAGATAATTTTTATCATACGCTCCAGGTGCTCGATAATATTTCAACGAATACGACAGATTTATGGTTACGCTGGGCAGCTATTCTGCATGATATCGGAAAACCCAAAACTAAACGTTTTGAAGAAGGACATGGGTGGACTTTCCACGGGCATGAAGTGGTAGGGGCAAGGATGGTACCCAAAATTTTTAATCAGCTAAAACTGCCGATGAATGAGAAAATGAAATTTGTGCAGAAGCTGGTGGAATTGCATTTGCGGCCTATCAGTCTGACCAAGGAAAATATTACCGATTCCGCGATCCGTCGTTTGCTTTTTGATGCAGGCGAGGATTTTGAATCTTTGATGATGCTTTGTGAGGCAGATATTACTTCCAAAAATGCGATTAAGGTACAACGCTATCTCAGAAATTTTGAATTGGTAAGATCGCGCTGTAAGGAGGTCGAGGAAAAAGATCAGATCCGAAACTGGCAGCCTCCGATTACCGGTGAGATTATTATGAAAACCTTTGGTTTGTCGCCCTGTAAAAAAGTTGGGGATATCAAAAATGCCTTAAAGGATGCCATGCTGGATGGCGACATTGATAATTCTTATGAAGCCGCCTTTGCTTTCATGCTTCGAAAAGGGGAGGAACTAGGTCTTGTGCCGATCAAAGAATAAATTTAACTTTACCCACTTTATTATCATGCATGATCATGCATCCCTTGTATTGCTGATCTGCACAAACGATTGATCATGGCTTTATTAAAATTCAGAATATACTGGGAAGAGGATGATGCTACTTACCGCGATGTGGTGATTCGTCATAAACAGACATTCGAAGATTTGCATTACATCATTTTGAAGGCCTATGAGTTTGACAGTAAGCATCAGTCTACTTTTTTCAGAAGTAATGATAACTGGCAAAAAGGAAGAGAGATCAGTTTTGAGGTATATGATAAAACGTACAAAGCTGCGCCGTTACTTATGAAAGAAACCACGATTGGCTCTGAAATAAAAGAACCAAATCAGAAATTTATCTATCAATATGATTTCACCAAAGGGTGGACTTTTCTGGTGGAACTGATACAGGTGATTAAAGAAGAGGATCCAAAAGCAACCTATCCTGCCATTGTACGCAAAGAAGGACTTGGGCCGAGTCAGTACGGAACGAAAGATCTTGTAGCAAGTAAACTGGCAGAAGTGGAGGAAAAATATGATTTAAATTCTGATGCTGAAGGATATGGTGAGGAGGGAGAAGATGAAGATACATCTTCAGAGGAGGAAGAGGAAGGATTCACGGAAGATCAGTCAGAAGAGTTTTAGGATATATTTTATTCTCTGTGCCTTAGTGCCTCTTTGACTCTGTGATAAAATTTAGGATTTAACACAGAGACACAAAGACTCGGAGACACAGAGGTTAATAAAAACGGACAGTTCTGTTCTGTACAAACTGAAAAGTCCAAATGAAAAAGAAAGTCATTATCATCGCAGGGCCTACGGCCGTGGGCAAAACAAAAGCAGCCATTCAGGTTGCGCAGTTTTTTCAAACAGAAATCATCTCTGCGGATTCCAGACAATGTTTCCGTGAACTCAATATCGGGGTGGCAAGACCTTCTCCTGAAGAATTAAGTATTGTTCCGCATCATTTTATTGCAACTCATTCTGTTCATGATGAGGTTTCAGCCGCAAGTTTTGAAGAATATGCCATGGCTGTTGCCTCTGAATTATTTAAAACTAAAGATGTGCTGGTGATGGCAGGCGGTACAGGCCTGTATATAAAAGCATTCCTGCAGGGACTTGATCCCATTCCCGCAGTTGATCCATCTTTCAGACTGACCATTCAGGAAAAATATGCCGATAGCGGTATTGAGTGGTTACGATCTGAATTGATAAGAGTTGATCCTTTGTATGCTTCCTCAGAATCTTTGGAGAATCCCCAACGCATGATGCGGGCATTGGAAGTAGTCACTGCCACCGGTAAATCTATTATAGAATATCGTCTGTCGACTAAAAAGGAACGACCATTTGATATATGCCTGATTCAATTGGAACTCCCGCGCGAGGAGTTATATCAACGCATCAATATGCGGGTGAATCAGATGTTTGAAAAAGGACTGGTCAAAGAAGCGGAACAACTTTATCCATATCTTCACTTGAATGCACTGCATACGGTAGGATACACCGAGTTGTTTGATTATATGGATGGTAAATTGTCTTTGGAAACAGCCGTTGAAAAAATAAAGCAGCATACCAGAAATTTTGCCAAGCGGCAATGTACCTGGTTTAAACATCAGCTGCAGGCAGAGGTGTTTCATCCTTTAGATGAAAAGGGATTAAGCACTTATCTGAATAATCAGGGGTATCAATAATCTTCTGCATTCAAAAT
>CAZZJD010000259.1:0-3238 GCA_964654305.1 uncultured Chitinophagaceae bacterium | reverse complement strand
TTTAGGGAGAGCAGATCGTCCGGATTAAAACGTCTTTTTAAAGGGCTTCTCTTAGCCGGTCTTCCAGTTTTTTGAGTTCTTGCTGCAGTTCGATGAGTTCCATTTGCTGAGAAGCGGAGGTTTGCTGATTCACCTGGCTGGCATACCATACCAGCACCATGGCCACATAATCCTGCATGTCTTTCCCGGCAAAACCGGTTTTGAATTCGATGATCTTATCATTGATTTGTTTAACTGTTTTACGAACGGCCTCCTCATCTGCGGCCGCTACTTTGATGCGGTAACTTCTGTCGCCTATGAGAATATTTATTGGGATTAGCGCGTCCATATTGAATTGATTAGATTATCTGCTGAGCATGGCTATACAAAGGTCGATTTCTTCGATGAAGGACTGGAGTTTCTTTTCCACCTCCCGTTTTTCAGCATCTGAAAGCATGCCCTGGGCGGCTTTCAGCATGGCATGCTGCATTTCCATGACTTCCGAATCTTTTGCTTTTGCTTCCAGTTTTTCTTTGAGCTTTTGTATTTCTTCTTCCTTTTTTTTGCAATCCTTCTCGAGCTGTTCTTTTTGTTTGATCAACTGTCCGATTTGCTGCTGAAGCGTCTTTATGGATTGCTGCCATTCCTTCATAGAAAATGAAACTCAAGACAAAATATAAAATTATTTTCTGATTTCCGCCTGTACTTCTTTCTCAAGTTGCTGAATGATCTGTTGTATCATCTGATCCGTTTCATTATCTGTCATCGTCTTTTCTTCATCCAGAAATTGGAAATTCAATGCCATCGATTTCTTATCAGCCCCGATTTTTTCATTCTCAAATACATCAAAAAGACGGATGTTTTTTAGTTTTTTGATCTTGCATTTTTGAATCGCCTCCTCAATGGTCGCAAAAGCTAAATTTTTCGGAACTAGCATGGAGAGATCTCTTTCCACCTGAGGAAATTTGGGCAATTCTTTGATACGTGCTGATGTTTGAGAAGCAGCTTCTATACAGTTTTGCCAGTAAAATATGGCGGAAACTACCTCCTGTTTGATGTCGAATAATTTCTTTGAACGATTGGAAACAGAGAAAACTTCCACCAGGATTTTTCCTTTGAAACGCGCAATCCAGGAAGCACCTTCCTTGCTAAAGGATGCAGACTTCTTAATGCCAAGTTGCGAAAGCATGTTATCACAGACTCCTTTCAGAAAATAAAAATCCAGCGATTTTGCACCTTGATTCCATGTTTTATCCACCTTGCCGGTAGTATACAATGCTAGCTGATCTGTTTCTGTAAATTCATTTTTTTCATTGACATGATAAGACTTTCCAAATTCAAATAAGAGCAGGGTATTGTTTTTTCGGTTGAGATTGAACGATATACACTGAAGGCCGCTTTCCAGCAGAGAAGGTCGCATCATATCTAAATCTGCACTCAGATTGTTCAGCATTTTAACACCCGTTTTCAGGGTGGCTTCATCGTACCACTGACTGTTTACAATAGAGTTGGTAAGGATTTCCTGGAAGCCGCAGCCAGTAAGGTAGTTGCTGATTTTCTCCTTCAATGCTGCAGTTGTTCTGTTTGTTTCAAGGGAGGGCGACATGGTAATGGAAGAAGGAATCTCAACCTGATCCAATCCATCAATCCGCATAATTTCTTCTGCAATATCTGCAGGAAGATGAATGTCTGTTTTGCTAAACGGCGGTGATACCCAAAATTCGTCTATAGATTCTTTGATCCATTCAAAGCCCAGTGAGGTGAGAATTTTTTTTACATGATCGGGATGATAATTTTTACCGCTGATTTTTTTCAGATAATGAAAGCGAACAGCGATCTGAGCTTTTTCTGCCGGAGCCGGGTAAATATCTGTGATATCTCCTGTGATGTTACCACCCGACAACTCCTGAATCAACAGAGCAGCTCTTTTTAAAACCTGAACCGTATTACTGATATCTACTCCTTTTTCAAAACGAGTAGCCGCATCTGTTCTCAACTGATGTCTGAATGAGGTTTTGCGAATGGTTTTCGGATCGAACCAGGCGCTCTCCAGAAAAATATTTTTAGTAGTCTCTTTAACCCCACTGGTGAGTCCGCCAAACACACCGCCAATGCACATGCTTTCTTTTTCGTTGCAGATCATTAGGTCTTCTGCATCCAGTTTTCTTTCTTTATCATCTAATGTTTGAAGGATTTCTCCGGTATTTGCTTTTCTTACAACGACTTTATTACCTAAAATCGCATCTGCATCAAAAGCATGGAGTGGCTGTCCCGTTTCGTGGAGAATAAAATTCGTGATATCAACGATGTTATTAATGGGTTTCAGCCCTATGCTTTGCAGTCTTTCTTTTAGCCAGTCTGGACTTTCATTTACCGTTACATTTTGAATACTGACCCCGGCATATCGACGACAGGCAGTGGAATCTTCGATAGTGATGGATATAGGATTAGGTTTATTTTCCGCTTTCCAATTTGTAGGATAAGGAGCGATGACCTGTTCATTTTTTTTATCGTGGAAATTGATATAGGCCAGTACATCTCTGGCGACACCCAGATGGCTCATGGCATCCATGCGATTGGGGGTGAGACCGATTTCGTAGATCCAGTCGGAGCTAAGTTTGAAATACGCTGCTGCGGGAGTACCAGGTACAGCTGTATCTTCCAACACCATTATCCCTGCATGACTATTACCTAAGCCGAGTTCGTCTTCTGCACAGATCATTCCAAAACTTTCTGTTCCTCTGATTTTTGCTTTTTTTATTGTGAGGGGCTCTCCACTGCCGGGGTACAGGGTGGTGCCAACTGTAGCTACAATTACTTTTTGTCCTTTGGCTACATTGGGCGCACCGCAAACAATAGAAAGATTTTCGTTGGTGCCGATATTTACTTTTGTAATGCTCAGTTTATCTGCATCCGGATGTTTTTCGCATTCGATCACTTCACCTACCACACAACCTTGTAGGCCACCCTTTACTTTTTCATAAGGGGACATGCTTTCCACTTCCAGCCCGATGGAGGTGAGAATATGGCTTAATCTTTCCGGATCGGGATGAATGGGCAGATAGTTTAATAACCAGTTGTAGCTTATTGTCATAAATCAATCTTCAAAATCAGTTGGGCAAAGATAGGGCAAGATGCCTGTTGGGTAACCCCGGGCCTAAGCCGAGGGTTACCCAACAGGGCGATATTTCACATAGCCAGGGGTTTAAACCCCTGGCTATGTGAGCGTAATTTTTATAAAATTTATTTATTGAATTTA
>CAZZJD010000258.1:0-3277 GCA_964654305.1 uncultured Chitinophagaceae bacterium | reverse complement strand
ACCTCCTCCGTCTCCCCGCGCATCATGGTGGTCTGGTTGGCCACGCCCACCGCCTTGAGGTGCTCATCTGGATCGAACCCTGGAGAGTGGGCTCCGGAGAATTTCTTTAAGAACTCCTCGCGGTTTCCGCCCCTGCGGATGTAATCACAGACGTAATCAGTCTCGGCCAAATTATAGACCACGAGATAGTGCCCTAATCCATCCCCACTCAGGGCCCGGGAACTTGTCGCCATCGTCTCCTCGTGGGATGCCTTGCCGTGAATAATGGAGGTCACCCGTTCCTTGTTGTACTGGCGGACGCGTTTCCAAACACTCATCACATCCCCGCAGGTTGTGTCCACCGTCTGACAGCCCAGTTTTTTTAGGTGATCCATCGTCTCCACCTCGGCGCCAAAAGCCGGGACAATGACCACGTCCTCGGCGGTTAACCCGGAGAGATCATACCCCTTGGATCCGCGCTTCAGGGATTGAATGCCCATCTCCCGAAGTTGTTCGTTCACTTCAGGATTATGAATGATCTCTCCCAACAAAAAGATCCGCTTGTCCTTAAAAACTTTGGCGGCGGCATAGGCCAGATCGATCGCGCGCTCCACCCCGTAACAAAAACCGAAAGCCTTGGCCAAGACCACCGTCATGTCTTTCGCCGCCAGCGGTTGGCCAGTGGCCCGGACGAACTCGACCGCATGGCTGCGATAATGTTTCTCCACTTGAGCCTGCACCGCCTCCATCACTTCAGGCGTACGAAGGTTTACTTTTTTGGTAGCGGGGATCGGAATGGCGGACATAAAAGTACTTTATCGGACCAAAACCACCGGTCGAGACAAGACGGTCTGTGTCATTACTTTCTAACCTTCAATGGTTTGGAAACAATCCATTCCAAGATTCCCTTTTGCGTATGCAGCCGATTTTCCGCCTGATCGAAAATATCTTTAGCCCTCTCTTCCAAAATTTCATCGGTGATTTCCTTACCCCGATAGGCAGGCAGGCAGTGCAGAACCAAGGCGCTTTTTTTGGCCCGAGCCACCAATTTCCGGTTGATCTGATAGGGGGCAAAAATTTTCTCCCGCGCCGCGGCTTCCGACTCTTTTCCCATCGAGACCCAGACATCCGAGTAAAGCACGTCCGCCCCAGTAGCCGCCTCGAGCGGGTCTTCCGTCCAGCTGACATTGCCGCCAATCGTCACGGGCCGAAACTCATGGGGGGCCCCGCAGACAAATTGAAAATCAAAAATTCGTGCCGCCTCGGCCCAGGACCGAGGCACATTGCACGCCGCATCCCCGATAAAGGCAATCCGCTTCCCCCGGATCGATCCGATTTTTTCCTCAATCGTGAAGATATCGCTCAAGATCTGGCAGGGGTGCTCGTCATCCGTCAGCGCATTGATCGTGGGAAGATTGGAATATTCGGCAAACTCCTCCACATCGGATTGGGCAAAGGTCCGGATGACCGCCCCATGCACCATCCGCCCCATGACCCGCGCGGTATCCCGGACCAGTTCTCCCCTCCCCAGCTGAATTTCCGCCGCACTCAGAAAACTCGGCACCCCACCCATCTCCCGAATGGCCACCTCAAACGATACCCGGGTCCGGGTGGAGGCCTTGGTGAAAATGAGCGCCCAGATCTGACCGTTCAGCACCCCCTGTGCCGCACTCTTTTTGCCCCTTGCTCTCTTGGCTTTCTTGGCCAGATCAAGGATTTGCCGGGCTTCGTTCTCCTTCATGCCGGCTAATTTCAAAAGATGCCTCATAACGTGGATTCCACTTTCTGCAGGGCCTCTGCGATTTCCTTTCGGCTCACATTATAAGGGGCCAAGAACCGCAGGACATCCGAACCTGCGGGCACCACCAGCAAGCCCGCTTGCGTCAGCTTTTCTGCCACCACCGCATGGCTGATGCCCTGGACCGTCACACCCACCATGCCGCCAAATCCCCGCACTTCACCGAGCCAACCTTTTCCTGCAAGCTTCGCCAGTCCCTTCTTCAACTCCTCGCCCATCTCTTCGATGTTTTGCGCGAGTTTTTCTTCGTCAATGATCCGCAGAATCTCCAATGCCACGGCACAGGCCAAAGCGGTTCCCCCATACGTCGTGGCATGGGTACCTGGAGAAAGCACATCCGCCAGTTTCTCCCCCAACCAAACGGCCCCGATCGGGAATCCTCCGCCCAGACTTTTGGCCATGGAAATCGCATCCGGCAAAAACGGGGCACCACTCGGCCCTTCAACCAGGATACGTTCGTAACTCTGAAACCGTCCGGTGCGATAGTGGCCGCACTGCACGGAGTCCATGATCAGGAAAATACCCTTGGCCTGGGTCAGGTCTCGCAGCCCGGTCAGGTAGTCCGCCCGGGCCGGAACGATCCCGCCTTCCCCCTGAATCCCCTCGATCATCACCGCTACGGTCTTGGGGCCGATCGCCTTTTCCACCGCTGCCAAGTCATTGTAGGGCACATAAACAAACCCGGGCATGGCGGGACCAAAACCCTCCCGCAATCTCTCCTGCCCGGACGCGGCGATCATCCCCATCGTTCTTCCATGAAAGGAATTGAGGGTGGTGATGACTTCAAACCGGCCTTGTGCAGATCCGGCCTTGCGAACGGCTTTCACCATGGCTTCATTCGCCTCCGCTCCGCTGTTACAGAAGAAAATCTTTCCGGGTCCAATCCGCCGTACCAGGGCCTCAGCCAGTTCAGCTTGTTGGGGGTGAAAGAAAAGGTTGGAGACGTGGACCAACTCCTCTGCCTGCTGTTTCATTACCTTCGCCAAACGCGGGTGCGCATGACCTAGGCAGTTCACGGCAATCCCGCTCCCAAAATCCAGGTATTCCCTCCCCTCCGCGTCCCACACCCGGGTTCCCTTACCCCGCACCAAAACGGGAGCACTCTCCGGCCTTTTGTACGAGGGCACCACATGCCGGGCATACTGGGCCCGCACGTCACCGGAGGATTTGGTTTTCCTCGTCTTCAAGCAACGATCTTAAGGGATAAATGGATTCTGGCCAATCCCGCTCAGCGAGCAGCCCAACGGAGCAGACTCTCGGTTTGCTCCCAACCCATGCAGGCGTCCGTCAAGGAAACCCCATACTTTAGTCCTCGGGCCCCCTCCATCGGCATATCTTGCCGCCCCTCCTGCAGATGACTCTCTAGCATCAAGCCGAGGATTCCGGTCGACCCGGAGCGCTTCTGCTCCATCACGCTTTTCCAGGCAGTCTCCTGCTTGGTAGCCTCCTTCCCGGAATTCCACCGCCCCCGGCCTCCCTGACGAGGAGTACTGGTTCGCC
>CAZZJD010000257.1:0-3279 GCA_964654305.1 uncultured Chitinophagaceae bacterium | reverse complement strand
CAAATATCAATGTTGGTAAGTTTGTGATGCCCATATTTTGAGATAGTTCCTTTTGGGACTGAAGGAAGTAGTTCAGATTTTCTTCACTCAACGCATTTTTGTCTGATACCATTTCAGATATCTGCATAATGGTTCCAATCAGTCCGCGCAGATCGTGTCCGATAATGGAGAATAGTTTATCTTTTGTGATGTTCAGGCTTCTTAGTTCTTCCTCAATTTTTTTCTGACGATCTATATCAATAATGGTTCCAATGGCTCTGGATGGTTTATTGTTGGCATCAAATTCTACCACGCGTCCTTTATCGATCACCCATTTAAAATCACCTGACTTAGTTATAATGCGGTAAATGCTTAGATAAACATCTGTTTTACCATTTACATGATCATTTAATTCTGATAAGACCCGTTCCTTATCTTCCGAATGAAGCAAATTTTCCCAGCCAACAATATCAGGAGTGATTTCATAAGTCTCATAACCTGTCATTTTTTGCCAGATCTCATTAAGGAAAAGTTCATTCGTCGCAATATTCCAGTCCCATAAACAAGTATCTGTATTGTCAATCGCCAGCTTTAAACGTATCTCACTGTCGGATAATTTTTTCTGATAGATTCTCCGCTCGAATGAGTTAGAGAGGATACCTGCGATCGTTCTCAACAATTCTATTTCATCTGTTTGCCATATTTTATTTCTTTCACATTCATCGAAACCGATAAATCCAAAAAAACTATTTTCTACATATAGCGGAAGAATGAGAATTGATTTAATGCCCTGGGGTTCTAAAATAACAACCAGATCTTCTGGTAATTCCTGAATGTTAGTTGAGAAAACCCGGCCTTTTTCTATCAGAATTTTTTTCCATGATGGTATAATTTCATAAGGGATACCTTGTAGTTGATCTAATTGTGGTTCTACTCCTAGATTACACCATTCGTGGGTATTATTGGTGCTGGCACCATCTGCACTATCTTCAAAAATATACACACGACTTACTCCTGTATGCTTACCAATCATGTCGAGTGTAGCGGAAATCTTTTTTTCGAAATTTTCCAGAGATAAAAAACTTTGTGAGATGTCCGCCAGTAGCGTTTGTTGAATTAGATTACGGATAAGTTTTTCTTCTGTCTCTTTCTGTAATGTGATATCTACCGCCGAAATCAAAAAGGAAATTTCGTTCTTGCTATCGAAAACGCTGATCCTGCATAAACAATGTATAGATTGTCCGCTTTTCCCAACCAGTACTATTTGTTGGTTTTTTACATGCACGTCGGAAAGTAAAACATCTTCAGAGTAAAAGCTTTTTAGCAGCAGAGATAGGTTTTGTGTGTAAAGTGGACTAAGAATAAAATGTATGCTTTTTCCTTCAAGTTCTTTTTTATTAAAACCTAAAGCACGAAATGCTGCATCGTTGGTATTTAAGATATGACCTCGCTCATCAATAATGAACAGTAATTCATCTATGGCATTGAATAAATGTGTAAAATTTTCTTGCATTTCAAAAGCGTAATCGGTAACGGATTAGCAAACAAGATAAGTAATTTTATGTATATTTAAAATATCTGCAGAGATATTTTTTGTGGTACTAAGCAGGCAAGAAAATCAACAACCTACAACGTTCAATCTTAATACTTCGCCAACACTGTTATGCCTGCCTGAACTTTCTGATCGAGTGAAACACAGATTTCTGTGCCTACAGGAAGAAGCAGATCGACCCGGGAGCCGAACTTGATGAAACCCAACTCATTACCCTGTTCTACGGTATGGCCAGGTTGTAGATAATTCACGATACGTCTGGCAAGGGCTCCTGCAATCTGTTTTACCAGAATAGAAATACGTTCGTTTTTGATTACTACGCTATGTCGCTCGTTGTCTGTAGAGGATTTGGGATGCCATGCCACCAGATATTTTCCGGGATGATAAGTAGAATATACCACCTCTCCTGAAATTGGATTTGTATTCAGGTGCACATTGGCGGGGCTCATGAATACACTGAGTTGAATTCTTTGATCTTTATAATATTCGGTATCGGTAATGGTTTCAATGGCTACTACTTTGCCGTCGCAGGGACTCGTGATCAAGCCCTCTCCCTTTACTGCCTTTCTCGAAGGAACACGGAAAAAAGAAACGATGAACAGGAAAAACAAAATGGAGACGACAGCGATAAGGTAGAAACAAATCGGACAATCAGTACCCAACCATTTCCAACTAAGATAATTTACCAGTGCAACAAATAAAAAAACAATTGATATAGTGGGATATCCTTCTTTATGTATAGTCATAATTTTTCTATATCCGGCGAATGTACAAAGAAAAATAGTTGAACATCATATTAAGAGGTTTAAACTCTTGGCTATGATGAAACACTTATATCTCAAATCTCATCCCTTTCTTTCCGACTTTACAAACCTTATGAACTTTATAACTCTACAAAATCTCTTCCAGTTCTTTTAAATGATAGATGGTATAAGTAGGTGAAATTTCTATTGGTTTATTGATATGGTTCACATAAACGGAGTCCATGCCGGCATTGATAGCACCTTGAATATCGGCATCCGGGTTGTCTCCGATCATAATACTTTCATGTAAGGCTGCTCCGGTTGTATGCAACGCAAAATCAAAAATTGCTTTTTGAGGCTTTACGCTATTGCTTGCCTCACTGGTAATGATCTCTTCAAAATAATCAGTCAGATTTGAATGGTGTAATTTATTTCTTTGTGTTTTTTCAAACCCATTTGTTATCAGATGCAGGATATAATTTTTCTCTTTTAGATGTCGAAGAATTTCATGGGTATAAGGGAAAAGATTTTTCTTGCCCGGCAATATATCAAGAAAGAGTTCACTCATACGTCTTGCTAATTTCTCATCTCCTATTTTAAATTCAAGGAGCGTACGCCACATTCTTTTCCACTTCAGATCTTCGGCTGAAATATATCCATTATGATATCGATCCCAAAGAATTGCATTATGATGAAGATAGTGTTTGCAGAACTGCTCAAAACTATCCACTCCCACCTCAGATAGAGAAAGCTGATGGTACACATCTTCTAATGTTTCCATTGCATTGGCATCAAAGTCCCATAAGGTATGGTCCAGATCAAAAAACAGATGACGATAAGGCATGATGCAAATTAGTATAAAGAATTAGTGAGAAGTTAAATCGTTTAAAAGTTTATAAAGTATGTCATAGCCAAGGGTTTAAACCCTTGGTTATGATGAAATGCTAATATTTCAAATACCACCCCTATTTTTCAATCTCAACTAGTCTGGTTGTTTATAAATAC
>CAZZJD010000256.1:0-3283 GCA_964654305.1 uncultured Chitinophagaceae bacterium | reverse complement strand
GACTGTGCTTCAATGCCCATAGCGGTGAAAAAACATACAGCGATATTAAAATGATTCAACTTTCTTCTGATGCAGACGTGGTGATCTATCCCAATCCTGCCAACAGAAATGTTTTCATCTCTGTACCGGTGAGTATGGGATCAGCAGATATAATTTTATCTGATTTGTCAGGCAAGCTTATAGCCCGATGGAATGCGGTGAGTCAGTGTACCATTGATGTAGATTCATTCACGCCGGGTGTTTACATCATGCGTATTAAAACCCAAAACGGAGACCAGGAAATAACCAGAAAAATAGTGGTCTACTAATACTGATGCTGCTGTTGTAACCTCTGCTGTGATAACCCCGGCCTTAAGGCCGGGGTTATCACAGCAGGATCAGTACGGATTATACAAATTCCTTTTCTAGATCTATTATCTTTTCCTCTGTCTTAAACAGCGAGGCAATTTTATACATCACCGCTTCCACCAATGCGTCCGGACAGGAAGCACCGCTGGTCATTAAAATTTTCACCGGCTCTTTATTGGGTAGAAAATTATTGGAGATTAACTCCTGTTTTTTATGAAAATCATAGTGAAAAATACTTGTGCGATCCATAATCTTATCAGGACTGTTGATAAAATAGGTGGGTAGTTTTTCTTCACATAATTCAACCAGATGGGTAGTATTGGAACTGTTGTATCCACCAATAACAATCGCTAAATCAGCCTCCGTTTCCAGCATACCGATGGCAGCACTTTGATTATCGTTGGTAGCATAACACAGCGTGTCGCGGGTATCTGCAAAAAAATCGGATACTGCCAAAGTGCTATTGGAAAACTGTGATATCATCAGTTGTTTCAGATAATCTGAAATCGCCTGGGTATCGGAGGCTAGTTGTGTAGTTTGGTTGACTACACCAATTCTTCTAAGATCTTTTTTTACATCGAATCCATCTGAGTATCTTCCTTTAAATTCTTCATGGAATGCATCGGCCGGTTTTTCTCCGGTGATGTATTTGCCTAGCTCGATGGTTTCTTTCATATCGTTCACAATCACACTCGGGGTGTGTGCGCCGGCGTGAGAGAAGGTAGCTCTGGTTTCTTCATGCATAGGTTTACCATGAATCACGATAGAATATCCTTTTTGCGCCAACTGTTCACTGCGGTTCCATACTTTTTCTACGAACGGACAAGTAGTATTATATTTTTCTATTGCAATGCCAATTGATTTAAGTCTGGATTCCATTTCAAGGGTAGTACCAAAAGCGGGAATAATCACAATATCATCTGATGTTAATGTTTCAAAAGGAATCAGCGTATTGCCTTTGGTGTCCTGCAAAAACTTCAAGCCTCTGCTGAGTAGTTCGGCATTGACCTGCGGGTTGTGAATCATCTCACTCAATAAGAAAATCCTTTTGCCGGGGTTATTGTCAATGGTCGTGAAAGCAATTTCAATGGCATTTTCTACTCCGTAACAAAATCCGAAATGCCGGGCTAGATAAAACTGCACCGACCCCAAATCAAGCAGCGTGGGAGTGAAATCCTTTTTTAGTTTATCTCCTTTTTTCCGATACTCTTTAATTGCACTGATCAGTGTACTTCTGTATATATTGGGAACCTGAAATTGTTTCATGCTCAAATAAACTTGTGATATATTGGTATAAACAAAAGTAAAGGTATAAGGTTTTAAAAATAAATCGCTTGTTAGCAGATGAATTCGTAACATTGAACTTTAATCTCAGATGATGCAGGAAGTATTCAGACAGCCCGATTGGATGGGCTCGACCAATATTTATGAAGTCAATCTTCGCCAGTATACCCCCGAAGGAACGATTGCTGCTTTTGCTAAACATTTGCCCCGGCTCCAGGAGATGGGTGTGGATGTAGTGTGGTTCATGCCGGTTACCCCCATTTCAAAAATGCACAGAAAGGGATCATTGGGAAGTTATTATGCCTGCAGCAGTTACGTGGACATTAATCCGGAATTCGGCACACTGGAAGAGTTTAAGCAGTTGGTGAAGGAGATTCAGTCCATGGGAATGAAAGTTATCATCGATTGGGTGGCCAATCATACAGGATGGGATCACGAGTGGACAAAAACGAATCCTGAATTTTATACAAAGGACGGGCACGGCAATTTCAAACCACCCGTTGAGAGCTGGGAGGATGTGATACATCTGAATTTTATGAACGGCGATTTGTGGAAAGCGATGATTGCAGCCATGGAGTTTTGGGTAACGGAATGTGATATCGATGGCTTTCGTTGTGATATGGCTGCGCTTATACCTTTAGATTTCTGGGCTGCAGCAAGAAGACAGATCGACCGGCACAAAACACTTTTCTGGCTGGGGGAGTTTGATCAGTGGGGAGAAGAGGCGTATGGCAATGTTTTTGACGCCAGTTACACCTGGCACTGGATGCATATTACCCAGGAGTATTACAAGTATAAATGGAAGACCGTTTCTCTTGATTCCGCGCTTACGGGTTACAGTTATAAAAAGCCTTATCGACACCTGCGTACTTTTTTTACCTCCAACCATGATGAGAACAGCTGGAACGGAACCGAGTATGAGAAGTATGGTAATATGGCTTTGCCGCTGGCCGTGTTTAGCTGTTTTTGGAAAGGAATACCCCTTATTTACAGCGGACAGGAACTGCCGAATCATAAAAGGTTGTTGTTTTTTGATAAGGATGAAATACAGTGGAATGGCAAGCCCAAACTCCATGAGTTTTATAAAGTTTTGCTCAACTTCAGAAAGACACACCCTGTTTTTACCAACCATCATCATCAGGTATTAACCTGGAGAGTAAGTACCTCAGACCATCATTCTATTTTTGCATTTGTCAGAACCGATTTAACCAATCAGGTGCTAGTATTATTGAATTTTTCAGATCAGCGGGTACGCTTTAAAATTGAGGACACTCGTTTGAAAGGGGAGTTTAAAGATATATTCAGCGGAAAGATCACGGCATTGAAAGATATTCACGGACTGGATCCCTGGGGCTATATGGTGTTGTCGAATTGAGTTGAAAACATATAATGCAAAAACTTTCGAATTAAAATAATGCCCGAAGAGAAACATCATATTTCAAGAACTGCACGAAATGCAAGCAATGGCCATCATTCGTTTATGATACTATTCACCGGATTATCAGGATCGGGTAAATCTACCCTGGCAAGTCTGATGGAGAAAGAACTTGCAGGTCGTAATGTAAAAACATATTTGCTGGATGGAGATAATTTACGTTCGGGTATTAATAAAGATCTGGGATTCTCAGAGGAGGACAGAACCGAAAACCTG
>CAZZJD010000255.1:0-3284 GCA_964654305.1 uncultured Chitinophagaceae bacterium | reverse complement strand
GGATCACAGGGGGAGGTGGATTTATTGGATCCAATCTTGTTTTGACCGTTCAGGAGTTGTATCCCTCTGCCTCGCTGACGGTTCTGGATGATTTCAGGAGCGGATCTTTTCCCAACCTCGAGGGATTCCGTGGGGACTTTGTGGCGGCCGATATCTCCCGGTTGGATTGGCAGGGGCAGTTTGGAGGGAAACGGCCAGATGCGATGTTCCATTTGGCTTCGATCACGGATACCACCCTTTTGGACCAGCGGATGCAGACCCATGACAATGTGGAGGGCTTTCGGCGGTTGCTGGAGTACCTGCGACCGGCCAAAACTCCCGTCGTTTATGCCTCAAGTGCGGCGACTTATGGAATCCGGGCTGGCGTGAACCGTATCGGGGATCGCTTGGCACCGGCCAACGCCTACGCCTTTTCGAAGGTGCAGTTGGAAAATTTAGCCCATGCGGTCAAGGAGGAGGAACCGGGGTGGCAGATTGCCGGACTGCGCTATTTTAATGTCTACGGTCCCCGGGAGGGGCACAAGGGGGTACCAGCCAGCATGGCGTGGCACTTGGCCGGGCAGATGCTGCTGGGCAAGCGGCCCCGGATTTTCAAACACGGAGAGCAGAAGCGGGACTTTGTGTATGTGAAGGACATCGTCTCCTTTACCCTGGCCGCGATGAAGTCGGGCAAAAGCGGGGTCTGGAATGCGGGGTCGGGCCAGCCCCGAAGCTTTAATGAGATGGTGGATGGGTTGAACGCGGTCCTGGGAACGAAACTCAAACCCGAGTATTTCGACTGCCCGTATCCGTTTTACCAACCGCACACCGAAGCGGATATGTCCGCCACGAAAAAGGATCTCCACATCGAGCCAAAGTTCACCTTGGAAAATGGGCTCGAGGATTATTTCGAGTCGGGATGGCTGACAGGCGGGCGCCCGAAGCTTTCCACCAAGAAGAAAAAATAAGCCTCGTTCAGCTTCCGTTGAGGTGGAAGCGAAGTTCCGCCCCTAAAATCACGACGCACAAATTACGAGGGCGGGTGGGGAAGGATGGACACATCGGCTCCGGGGATCGAGGAGGCGATCGACTCGCGAAGACGAAAAATCTTTTTTTCCACTTCTCCCATTTTGAGGTCGGGATGAAACTCGAGGAAGATTTCCACATACAGGTGGGGACCGGAGCGGCGGCTGCGAATCTTGTGGAGTCTCTCATAGTCGTCGATTTGACGGACGAGCTGATTGAGGATGCGCAGTTGGGTGGTTTCCTCCACGGTGGCGTCCAGCAGATCTCCCACGGATGAAGAGGCCATGGACCAAGCCGCGTGGAGCATGAAAAGAACGCCGAGAAGGGAGGCCAAAGGGTCAAGATACCAGCTCCACGTTTCGGCCCGGTAAAGATAGGCCACGATCAGGGCGCCCCCCATGGCGGCATCAAAGCTGGCCTTGGAAAACCAGAGGCTGGCCTGGGATCGCATGATGACGGACGGTTGGCGGCCGGCGAGAAAGCGGGTGCGGAAGTAAATTCCGTAGCCGATGACGGTGTAGAGCGAAAAGATGAGTATGCCGGGGAGGGTCCCATGAGCCAGGCGCGGATGGGCCAAATGGACCGAGGCTCGCCATGAGACGAACAGGGCCGAGGCCAGCATGACCAACCCGAGGGTGAGACTGACGAGGTTTTCCAATTTCCCGATGCCGTAGGTGAAGCGGTGGTCGGGGGAGCGTTGCACAGCGCGGAGGGTCAGAAAAGCGGCCAAGACCGACAAGAAATCGGTAAATTCTTTGAGCAGATCGCTGAGGATGGTGACCGAATTGGAAAAACACGCGGCGGTACCCATGAGCGCGAGGTCGAGCGCGCAGAAAAGCAGGGCCATTTGCAGGCTGCGTTCGCGGGTGCCGGCGGGGACGGGTTGGTTCATGGGTGGAGCTGGTGAAGAGAAGGGTTTTCGGGTAGAAAGGAAAAGATGAAAATAGGATGCAGCGGTTGGCGGGGAATTTTTCCGGGGGCGAAACCGAGAATCTTTGGCAAGGGGGAGGTCATGGTGTTGGAAGGGGGATTGCCACGGGAACTGCTCGTGATTTTATCGGGCAAGGCCAGGGTGGAGAAGCGGATTCAAGGTCGTGATCCGTTGGTGCTGGCCAAACTGGGTGAGGGAGAACTGATCGGGGAGCTGGCCATTCTCACGGGGGGACGACGTTCGGCCACAGTGGTGGCGGAGGGCCCGGTGACGGCTTTGGTAATTCCAGCTCAGCGGGTGAGGGCCTTGCTGGGAGGCGGCGCGGGGGCGAAGGGAAAATTTCAACGTCAGATGATGGAGTCTCTGGCCCGCCGGTTGGTGCGTTTGTTGGAGCGTTTGCCGGTTTATCAGGGGGCGTTTGGTGAGCCAAAGACCGAGGCGGGTTTACGGTCGGCCTTGGAAAAAATGTACGCAGGCTGGGCGGTTTAATTAGGCTTTAGGCACGTAGTCAGACGGCCAATTTTTTAGCTTCCTCCATCGCTAAAGACAAATTCGCTAGTCTCCCCTGTTTCTCCCCTGATATCAGACGGTCCTCAACGCACGGTCCGCAGGCTTGGCGGGGAGACCGGGCGAGGTAATTTGGGGGAATGGCGACCCGAACAGCCGGGGTGAAGGTCACGAGCACCCATCCCCCCCAGACCGACATCACGGAAAACCTGGGACGGGCGATGATTCGTGCCCGGACCGTGGAGGACAAACTGGCCAGCCTTTACCGCGCGGGAAGAATTGTCGGAGGGGTTTATTTGGGAAAAGGCCAGGAGGGCTTGAGTGCCGCTGGCGGGGTCTCTCTCCGGACGGGGGATGTCTTTGCCCCGCTGATTCGGGACATGGCGGGCCGGTTGGCTTTTGGCGAACCGCTGATCGATGCGGTCCGAACTTACCTGGGCTCCAGGCTCGGGCCGATGAAGGGTCGGGATGGAAACATTCATCGGGGAGATCTGTCCCGGGGCATTTTGCCGATGATCAGTCATCTGGGGGCCATGTTGTCCGCCACGGCCGGTGTTTTGCTGGCCAAAAGAATGCGGGGAGAAAAGGGAAGAGTCGGGCTAACCTGTTTGGGGGACGGCGCGACCTCCACGGGATCGTTTCACGAGGGATTGAACCTGGCCGCGGTGGAGAAACTTCCGCTCGTCACCGTGGTGGCGGACAACGGGTATGCCTATTCGACCCCGAACCATAGGCAGTACGCCTGCAGTGATCTCCTCGAGAAAGCCAAAGGCTACGGGGTGGAGGGGCACGGGGTGGATGGCACGGATCCTGAGGCCTCTCTCGAAGTGGTGGGGAGGGC
>CAZZJD010000254.1:0-3285 GCA_964654305.1 uncultured Chitinophagaceae bacterium | reverse complement strand
AATCTCTACCCTTCTGTTTTGTGTTCTTCCTTTAGCTGTTTTATTATCTGCAAAAGGGCTAGATGCAGCATAACCTTTTGTGCTGATTCTTTCAGCAGCAATTCCTTTAGAAGTCAGATAGGCAGAAGCTTTTTCAGCTCTTTCTAAAGAAAGCGCTGAATTTCTCTCCTCTGCACCTGTACTATCAGAATGTCCGCCAAGATAAACTTTAACATCACTGTTGTCATTCAGATATTTCGCCAAAAGATTAAGTGTTTTTTTAGACTTCGCATTTAAAACAGAGCTACCTAATGAAAAGAGGATATTATCTGATTTATAATCAACCGCAGGACAACCCATTTCATCAGAGGTGCCGGCTACAGCTGGACATTTATCTTCTTCATCATTAACCCCATCTTTGTCAGTATCCGGAATTGGACAACCTTCATATCTTTCAACACCCGGCTCATTTGGACATTTGTCAACTTCATCATTAATACCATCCTTATCTGTATCTGGGATTGGGCAACCTCCATACTTAGCAATACCCGCTTCATTGGGACACTTATCTTCTTTATCTGCAATACCATCTTTGTCACTATCCGGGCAACCTTTTAAATCTGCTAACCCTGCTGCATCAGGACATGCATCAAGAGAATCAATCACACCATCTGCATCACCATCAGCAGGAGGTTCGGGTTTTGGAGCCGGAGGAAGTGGTTTGGGTGCAACAGGCTTTTCATTCGCAATCGAACTTACAACACCAATAGAATGCATCAAGCTATAATTCGCAGGAGCAGTTACCGGCAATCTGTAGCTAGTATTTAAGTTGATAAAATTATTTTTTGCAATTTTAATTTGAAGTCCTGCTCCAAGTGGAGTCTGAGCCATGAATGTTTCTTGGGTATAAGCAGCACCGATTCCAGCCTGCAAATACGGTACAATGATGTAATTATCAGACAATAATTTAAGACTAATAGTAGCATCAATTTCTGCATAAAATTTATCATTGGTTGTTGCTGCTGTCTTATTTCTGAACGGATATCTTACAAATGAAGAAGTCAATCTAGACATGAAATCAACCTTTGAATGAAGCCCTTTCGCATAAATGAGTGTTAGTGCCGGATCCATTCTACCCGTATTACTCCACTGATTTGAATCTATCACCTTACTTAAAGATTTTGTTTTCAAATCATTGGCTGTAGGAAAATCAATAAAAGAGAATTGAAAGCCGAAAGATGGCTTTTTACTTTTTTTGTCTTGTGCAATCAAAGGAGAATTAAATGCCGCTAAAAAAGCAAAGACTAAAATCATACTTTTTTTCATAACAATTAGTTTTATCTAAAACAAATATAGGGTATATATTAGGATTTTAGCAAAATTCATGGAATAACTTCTACTTTCACACGAGTGATGCCAGTTTTTATAATCCCGATTTTTTGGGCAGCCGCTTTAGAAAGGTCAACTAGCCGACTATTCCTATGATGTAAGCGATCATTAATGACAACTTTAACCGATTTCTTATTTCTCAAATTCGTTACCTTAATATGGGTACCAAGAGGTAGTGTATTATGAGCAGCCGTAAACTTTTGCTGACTAAAAATATCTCCATTGGCAGTTCTTCTACCTTCAAATTTATCTGCATAATAACTAGCAATACCAAATTGAATGGGTTTTGCAACTACTGTATCCTTAAGGCTACTTTTATTATAAGCATATGCTTCAGATAAGCAAAAAAGTAAAAAAATAGAGAAAAGCGTAATGATAATATTGAGACGCATTGAGCTGATATCAGTTGAAACAAAGAAATTAAATATACGTATTCATACTGACATCCTAAACGACAGAAAGGATTTAATATGGTGGAGCTGAGGGGAATCGAACCCCTGTCCAAACACATCCTTCAAAAGCTTTCTACATGTTTATTTCAAGATTGATTGTCGGAAAAAGACAGGACCTGAACCTACCAATCTGATTCTTAGCTGTATAATCTTAGATAATGGGCACAGCCTAACATTATCGCAACCTGTTTTGTTTTTGAGTCGGCGGCGGAACATGGTAACAGATCAACCTGTTCGGCGGCCCTAATGACTTCCCAATCACTGATTAGGCAGCCATGGCATACTGTGTATTGCCATTTGAGATTTGAATATTCAGATTAACGTGCTAATTATCCAACGCACGACATGCTTACACTTTCAAAGATCTATGCTGTCAAAACCGGGCAGCCCCGAAAACGATTTACAAAACTAATCAATTAAATCTGTTATTATGTAACGGGCAATCAGGATTATTTATTCCATCCCAAAAAATCATTCGCATTGGCATAAATCAATAATCCAAAAAGAATCACCATTCCTACAATCTGCGCATACTCTAAAAATTTTTCGCTGGGCTTTCTTTTGGTAATCATTTCAACTAACGTAAACAATACGTGACCGCCATCCAGTGCAGGTATTGGCAACAGGTTCATAAACGCGAGCACAATGCTGAAGAAAGCCGTAATATTCCAGAAAGCCTCCCAGTCCCACTCGGAAGGGAAAATAGATCCCATTGATTTGAACCCACCTATTCCTTTGTAGGCTCCGGTATCCGGATTTAAAATAAGTTTAAACTGATTGACATAGAACCCAAGTTTATCGAATGTTTTGACAATACCGGCCGGGAACGCTGTCACCAGACTGTATTTTTTCCGTTCAATACTGATCACTCCCATTTTAGCATATTCTTCATTCGGCAAAATGGATATACCGATTTTCCCTTCACTGTTCACCGCTGATGTCAGGATCATCTGGTTTCCGTTTCTGGTGATCGTTAATAGAACCGACTGATTTCTTTTGGCACTGATAACGGGCGACATCTCATCAAAATACTGAACGGGAACTCCATCCACCGCCTTAATGATATCTCCTTGTTTCAATCCTGCCTTAGCAGCTAAACTGGTGTCGTTTTTAGCAAATTCTCCGACAATGGCTGGCACACGAGGCATCAGTAACACACCGCGCTTATGTTTACCTTCCACTAATTGCTCAATCAGATTTACCGGAAGATTGATATTTTGAATGGCGCCATTTCTTTCTACCTGAAGGGTATTGCCTGTGATGACGGCTGCATTCAGATTCTCGTAATACTCAACAGACTGATTATTGATTGACAGAATTTTATCGCCGTTTCTTAATCCACTTTGATACATCAGGCTGTCAGTAATCCATATCCCGTTCTTCAAACTTTGCATGGGAATCTTTTTTTCTCCCCATACAAATAAAATCATTGCATAAATCAAAAAAGCCAGCAATACATTAACCG
>CAZZJD010000253.1:0-3289 GCA_964654305.1 uncultured Chitinophagaceae bacterium | reverse complement strand
ATCTTTTTCATGACATTAAATCGATCACGAATTCCTTCTATACATGATAGAATATAGGGATCTGATATTTCCTGTTCCTCACTCAGAAAATATTCACTCTCCGTTACCGCGCCAATCGCCATTTCCTGACTAAAAGGATGCCCAATCTTCTTTACCCAAATCAGTCCCAATGGCCAATTTAATTCTTTAGATATTTCATAAGCTACAGGGATGCCTCCTTTTGGAATACCAAGCACAATACCCGGTTCGTGTTTGTAGCCAAGCAGTTTTTCGGCCAATTCCCGTCCGGCCATTTTTCTATTCAGAAATCTTTTCATTTTCAACGCAGATATTAATGTTACGATATTAGCATTTCTAATAATATTTGCAAATGACGGTTCTCAATATGTTATGGGATAAAAATCAGCTCAAGTTAATTCCTTGCAAAAACACGAAAATTTACTATTTTCGACTGCCTGATTTATATAATCTTCGTAAATTGTAAAACGAAAAAACAGAACTCAACTATATGAATAAATTTTTTCTTGCGCTGTTTTCATTCTCATTATTAGTCAGCCTCCATTCTATTGGTCAAAGATTTCCTGATATGGTCAAAGTAGATGGTGGTACATTTACTATGGGAAGTGAAGAACTCAGGGATCCTAAAGATTCAACTGCAACACCCTTGCATCAGGTTACTGTAAAAAGTTTTAGTCTTGGTAAGACAGAGATAACAGTAGCACAATGGAAGGCTTATTGTACTGCTACCAGTACGCGTATGCCTGTAGAGCCTTCTTGGGGGTGGATCGATAATCATCCGATTGTAAATGTCAGCTGGGATGAGGCTGTAGCTTATTGCCAATGGTTGAGTGGACAAACCGGCAAAAAATACCGCCTGCCCACAGAAGCAGAATGGGAATACGCCGCCAGAGGAGGCAACAAAAGCAGCGGCTTCATATTCGCCGGTGGCCAAGCCGTTTATAAATACGGTTGGTTTGAAGAAAATAGTAGTGCGACCTCCCAGCCTGTTGCCAAAAAAAGACCTAATGAGTTGGGTTTGTATGATATGAGCGGCAATGCATGGGAGTGGTGCCACGACTGGTGGGGGCCTTATAAAGATAAAAGTGAAACAAATCCTCAGGGACCAGCCACAGATGGATATTTTAAGGTATTAAGAGGGGGTAGCTGGAACTTTAGTTTTAATGATTGTCGTGTAGGGACCAGAGATTTTTTCAGTCCTGATGGACATCATAATGACTTTGGCTTTCGTGTAGCAATGGATGAAGGAGCTTCAACAGGTAACTGATATTACGGTTGCTTCCCAAATTATACTTTCGTAAATATATTCACGCATTATCCCCGACATTTTGTTCGGGGATAATGCTTTTTAATTTTCCTTTAATTTGCACCCATGCAAGTATATCATGATCTTTTGCGACATATATTATCCAAAGGAACGCAAAAAACCGACAGGACCGGTACGGGTACTATAAGTGTCTTCGGTTTTCAAATGCGTTTTGATTTATCAGAAGGCTTCCCACTTGTAACAACAAAAAAAGTACATCTAAAAAGTATCATTCATGAATTACTTTGGTTTCTCAAGGGTGAAACCAATATCGCTTATCTAACAGAAAACGGAGTTAGCATTTGGAATGAATGGGCTGATGCAAACGGAGAATTAGGTCCTGTATATGGAAAACAATGGAGAAGCTGGGAAGGAGCGAATGGAGTAGTGGTGGATCAGGTAAAAGATTTAATTGAACAAATCAAAAAAAATCCGGATAGCAGAAGACTAATCATCAGTGCATGGAATGTAGCTGATCTGCCGAAGATGGCACTTATGCCTTGCCATTCTCTTTTTCAATTTTATGTAGCAGATGGGAAATTGAGTTGTCAGCTTTATCAAAGAAGTGCGGATGTTTTTTTGGGAGTTCCATTTAATATTGCATCATATGCATTATTGACTTTGATGATTGCGCAGGTGTGTGATCTGAAGCCCGGAGATTTTGTGCATACTTTCGGAGATGTACATATATACAATAATCACATCGAGCAGGTGAATTTACAATTGAGCCGTACACCCTTTCCTTTGCCTCAGATGAAAATCAATCCTGCTATAAAAGATATTTTTGATTTTAAGTTTGAAGATTTCACGCTGGAAAATTATCAATCACATCCTGCCATTAAGGCACCGGTAGCGGTATAATATATTTCAAGTAATGAATACGATCATTTCACTTATCGTTGCCGCAGCAAACAACAATGCGATTGGGAAAGACAACCAATTGCTCTGGCATCTGCCACAGGACCTTAAATTTTTCAAAAATACTACATGGGCAATGCCGGTTATTATGGGAAGAAAGACTTTTGAGTCAGTAGGACGTAAAGCTTTGCCCGGCAGATTGAATATAATTTTATCTAGAAATGCAGGTGATATTGTTGAATCAGATTTATTAAAGGTTGCAAAAGATGTGGACGATGCGCTGCGTATAGCATCCGATTTTGGAACCAAAGAAATCTTTATTGCAGGTGGTGCACAGATCTATCAGGTATTTTTACCGATGGCGCAACGTATTTATATGACACGTGTAGAAACTTTACCAGTGGCTGATACTTTTTTCCCCGATATCGATACGAATGAATGGAGCATGCAGCAAAAAACAGACTTCAGTCCAGACGAAAAACATAAATATCCCTTTTCCATTCAGATATGGGAGAAGGTTTAAACGGAGCATTTGAAAGTTGAAGGTTCCCTGACAGGCGACTTCCAACTTTCAACCTACAACCTACAACTTTATCATGTATTCATCCTTTCAAATAGCAATTAAATATTTTCATTATTGGCTCACTGCTTCCAATGGGCAAGGACATGGTATTCATTCTCCTTTTGTATATGAATTAATAGAGAAAGTATTCAGTGCAAAAGAGCAAGATCCTTTTTTTAGAGAGGTTGAAAAGATCAGAAAGGAATTGTTGAAGAATGACCATCTTATAGAAGTAGAAGATTATGGTGCAAAATCAACAAGTGTAAATTTTTATCAGAGAAAAATTAATGAGATAGCTCGTTATTCTCTAAAATCTCCTAAGTATGCGCGTTTATTGTATCGCTTAGCGAAATTTATAAAGACTGAAAATATCATTGAACTGGGCACTTCATTGGGTATTACCACATCTTATTTATCTAAAGCAAACCCGAATGTTCAGGTCGCCACCTTTGAAGGTGCTGAAAAGATTGCTGATCAGGCGGCTTTAAATTTCCAAAAACTCAATCTTCAAAATATTCAATTGATTCCGAATGGACAGCGGCCGC
>CAZZJD010000252.1:0-3296 GCA_964654305.1 uncultured Chitinophagaceae bacterium | reverse complement strand
TTTCCTTTCCGAACATTTAAACTCATGCCAATGGAATGGAGCACAAAATCTATTTTTCCACCAAAATGCTGCATGGATTGCTGAAAAAGATTTTTGAGATCATCCATATTCGTAACATCTGCACCAATCACAGGTGCATTACCACATAAGGCACTTAATTTATTAATTTCTCCCATGCGTAACGCAACAGGTGCATTTGTCAACACAATTGATGCGCCCTCCTCATAACACTTCAATGCGGTTTTCCATGCAATCGATTTTTCATCGAGCGCACCGAATATAATCCCTTTCTTTCCTTTCAGTAATTGGTTTGCCATATCAGAAATTTGGCCCAAAAGTAAGAAAAGAATAAAGAATAGCAGGTGCCAGAGCGAATAAGTTTTAAATGTATTAATAAGCAGACCACCCTCCGTCGGCTACAATAACGGAAGCATTCACAAAACGAGATTCATCAGAAGCTAAAAACAAAGCAACGGATGCAATTTCTTCAGGCTCACCCATACGAGGATTCAAAGCAAGTCCACTCATGATACGATCATTTACCAGAGGAGATATTTTTTGAAAATCAATCGTATCGCCAATATTCGTATTCACACCGCCAGGCGCAATTGCATTACATCTGATACCCGATTTGGCATACATATAACCGGTATTTTTCGTCAGGCCTATTAAGCCGAATTTACTAGCCGTGTATGCAGCACCTGCCCTACCACCATACAAACCTCCGACTGAAGAAATATTGATAATAACGCCCGATTTTTTAGGCAATAAAATTTGTAAAGCCTTTCGCATGAATTTAAAAGGTATTTCCAGATTTATCCTCATTACACGATCCCAAACATCATCTTCGAGCTCGGCAACAGGCTGAAAATTATCCATAATACCAGCATTATTAACCAAAATATCAAACCCTCCAAAATAATGGATTGATTCATCAAACAAGGATTGTATATCTGGATTTATTGAGAGATCCATTGAATGCGTTATCAGTGCAGAAGCCGACGAATGATTCGCCTGTTTTAATTCTGCTAAACGACTTTCATTCTTATCAACGGCTATAACATTTGCCCCCTCCTCTAAAAATAATTTAGTTACAGACTTACCAATACCCGAAGCTGCGCCGGTCACGATAGCCGTTTTATTATAGAGTTTATTCATAAATCATAATATTGATGCATACAAAAATCGATTCTGCAACTATTAGGATTTATGAACCTGATCATGAAATGGAATGACACAAAAAAGCAATCATTGTGCAAGACTTATATTAATCTGCAATCCGGCTCTTGTATTTACAATTGGAGGAGGGGTAGCAATATAGCCTATAACTCTGGATTGTTCCATAAAAAGACGCAATCTGATCCTGTTGTTAAGGACATAATCTATGGAAGGATTTAGATTCAATACCTGTTGGCCACCGGTTGGAATACTTACTTTCTGATCTAAGATATTATTGGATATGGCATTGTCACGATACGTAAGATCAAAGCGAAAACTAATATCATTCTCCAGTTTTTTTGTTCCTTTTGTAAAAGGAATTTTGAAAGGCAAACGCAACCCTCTCTTTCTCCATCCAAGTCCAAATGTAATATCTATACTTCTTACTTCGCTTACCTGAAAATCAACCAAACTCAGACTAGTTGTTCTGCTTTGTCCATAGTCAAATTTAAGGGTCACCTGATTCGTTAACTGCATATCAATACCAATAAGCGGAGCAAATTTTTCTGTAATACTGACATTAGGCACAAGGAAGAAAGGAACATAATTACCGGATACTGAATCAATAAATGAAGGAAAACCAATACCCTGTGCATCCGCATACAATAAAGCAGAGGCGAAATTATTCATACTTAGGTTACCCGTATAACCATGCGTAATACTTAAATTGGTAAATAATTTTTCTATAGCAGGAACACGCGTAAGACCATTATATGTTAGTCGCCAGTTGGGCAAGGGTATAAATTTCCTGAATGGATTATCATCGATATTTTTATCTGACTGATTTACCAATCCAACACTCGAGGGATCCTCATTCGTGTAAGCAGCAATAAAGGGAGGAATTAATACATCCTGAGAGTAGCGCCCGTATCCTTTATAATATCCATCAGCCTGTTGCTGATTATTCGTATAAGGATTACTACCACCTAATCGCTGACTTAATGTTAATCTGTTTGCTTCAAATTTTTGAAATGCCTCTGACGGACTAGTAGCAGAATAGCTTTGAAATAAGGTTTGAAATGCTACAAAACTCATATCAAATCCACCTGCGGTATACGGATTAAGATTCACAAAATTTCCATTACCAATGGTATCTTTAAATAAGCTTGTATAGTTCTTACTTAATGACCGAGAAAGATTCACATCAATAATAAAATCTCTGAAAGGCTGCACAGAGGCTTCAAGTTTAAGCTCTTCCTTGTAGCTCTGCGTAAACATGAAATTAAAATCCTTATTCTTAGTAAGCCAGCCTTTTTGCCCAGCAGTTTCCAGCCACTGGATATCCGGCTGTCTTCCGAAAACATAATCCAGTCCGGGCGCATCACTTCCCCAGTTGTTTCCGACATAGCTCGGATTATCTGTAAATCCGGGTATTCTGGAATTATAAGTCTGCGTATAATTAATATTTATACTCTTTATAGAAGTAAAAAGATTTCCAAATACTCTTGCCACATTGCTCCACTGAGGTTCAAAAGTTTTGTTCTGCTTCGCTTCCTGACGATTTAATCGTTTGATAAGGCGTGCAATATATCTTTTACTCTTACCGATGGTATCTTTTGGATTCAACTTAGCAAGCATCGAAGTCAGTGAAGATTTGTCCAAAGCAGATCCGGTATTTTCTAAGGCCCGCAACCATTTTGATTTAGCATATAATCTTGAAAAATCAAGTTGACCGGTATATACATACTGAACAGAATTCTCTATTGTATTTCCCAAATCCACAGCTACCCTTGAAGCTCCTATCCAGTTATAAGTAGTTGAGTAATTAAATCTTAATGTTGTCCAGTCTAGTGCAGGAATTTTAGTAAGCGGTAAATTATAAGTGGCATTTGCATTCTGCCTGTACACAACATTTCTTCCTCCTTTAAGCAGATTACTCAAGATGGAATCCTGTTTTTCTTTTGTATTGATCCTTCCACTGGGTTCATCCACACGTGCATTATTGGTTGCAGAAAAATCTACATTAATCGACCTTGTCAGATCCCATCTTAGGTTATACACTCTGTCGAAAATAAAATATTTATCATAGGTCTCCGGAATTTTAAATGGACTGGAAGGCACTCCCGGAATCTGAACCT
>CAZZJD010000251.1:0-3296 GCA_964654305.1 uncultured Chitinophagaceae bacterium | reverse complement strand
TGCAGGTCTCCCCGGGCACGCTGCTCTTTGGCAAACTCCAGATTGCCCGTCAGCATAAAGATCGCGGAACCCATCAACACGGTGATGATTCCCACCACCAGCATGATTTCGATCAGGGTGAAGCCGGCGGAAGCCGCCCGGGGAAGAGGTATTTTTCTGTTCATTCTTGTCGTAAGCCTACGGCGGAAGCCCCGGAAGACAATCCCGTCCTCAACCGGGGGAGTGCAGAATTCTTTCCGGTCCAACGCGCGGTGGTAGGGGACGAAACCAACCCCGTTGGGGGCATGGCCGACGCGACCGCAGGCGTTTCGTCGAACGCCACCTGTAATCGGAGATTGCGCAGCGTCCCTATCGGTGAACCATGGGCAAATTGCATATCGATCTGGTTTTCCCCCATCCGCAAATATCCCATCGGCACAAAAGCCCACACTTTTCTCCAGCCGCCGTAGCGCACCTCCCCGCTTACCGCAGAGGCGCGATAGCCCGGATCATCCAATCCAGGCGACTCTACCCCTACCCCGAGAGCCCGGTTGTTGATCCAGATCCACGGCTCTTCCCCCGGCGCCAGCCCCGCCACCTCCGCCTCCAGCCGACCGTAAGAGGGCGGCCCGGCGATGGGTGCCAAAAAACGGACCGGTCTTTGGGTCTCGATTTTGATCGGCCCCGCGTCAAGCAACGCATCCATCACCGCCCCTCGCTCTTCATCCGCAGGGGCTCGCTTTCCTCCGTCCTGCAGCTCGTCCGTCGGGAAAATTTTCCCGGAAGAAGCTAAATAATATTGCGAGGAGGAATTCCAGCCGGCTGCCAAAACCAAAGGCTCCACCCAATTCAATTCCACCCGCTCCAAAACAGGGTCGGCGCCCGTTGATTCCACGATAAACTGACCGGGGCCACCCAAGGTCCCGCGATCCAGCAACAGGGTGCGCTGGTGCAAATCGGCGGCCTGTTCATAAAGATTGCCGCAGACGGTGATCGATTTGCCGGATTCCTGCCAAATGACGCGGGCAAAGCCCCCCGAGGTCTCGCGAAATACGAGGGTGAGTGCCAGCCGACTGTCCCCGGGGGGCGGACGTAACAGCGCCCGCCACGAATAAGTTTTCCAACCCGCTTGCGCCGAGACCGGGCCAAACCAAGGGGGTCGCGAATCCTGAGGGGTCCTCGCATCCCAAATCGCGGGGGGGATCCCCCGCCCCGGCGGAGCCTCCGCAGTGCCCAGAGACCCCGCCCAGAGGAGAAAAAAAAGCCAGCCCATGCGGGCCAGACGATGGGTCCAGTGCTTCACGCCTCCTAATTTGGCAAGACCCTCCCTTTTAGGTGGATCAAGAGCACACCTTGCTCACGCCAATCGTCAACAACTCCCGAAGGAGGAAGAACAACTTATTAGAGACTTTTCCGCATCCCGGACATCGCATCAAAGATGCTGGTGATGATGGAATACACGACCGCACCCACGACCAACGCGATAATCACGATGATGACCGGCTGGATCAGCGCGGTAATCCGCTGAATTTTCCGGTCCATGTCCTTTTCAAACCGAGCCCCTGCTTTGTCCAACGACTTGGCCAACTCCCCGGTCTGCTCCCCCACCGCCACCAGATCCAAAAACATATCGGAAAAACCCCCCACCTGCCGCAAGGCCCGGCTGAGCGAATACCCCTCGGAAACCTGTTCCGAAGCCTGTTCCAGCTTGCCCCGGTAATACGTGTTGGCCGTCGATTGGGAGACCAGTTTCATCGCCTGCATCAGGGTCACGCCGTTGGCCAACAAATTGGCCAAGGTCTGGCTGAATTGGGCGTAAAAGGATGCCTCCAAAACAGGACCAGCCACGGGGATTTTACTGCGGGCTTGATCCCACCAAACCCGTCCGGCCGGCTGCTGGATCATCTGCCAAAAAGCCACCCCACCCGTCGCCAGCAGGACGAGCACCAACCAGCCCCAATGGACCAGAAAGTTGCTCGTCCAAAGAAGCAACTTGGTCACGATCGGCATCGTCTGCGGGGATTTGCTGAAAAGCGTTTCCAACTGGGGCACCAAGACAACGACAAACAACACCATGAGCAAAATCCCGGCCCCGGTGACAAACATCGGGTAAATCAGAGCTTGAATCACCCGCGCCTTGAGGTCGTTCAGCTTTTTCAGGTACAGAACCTGCCTTTGCAGGATGTCTTTCAAGGCCCCGCTCACCTCTCCCGCCGCCACCAAGTTGCAATAGAGATCCGAAAAACTGGCCGAAGCGTTCTTCAAGGCCCGCGACAGGCTGACACCCTCCCGCACCTGGGTGCGGAGGGTGTGCGCCACGGTCTTCAGGGAAGAGGCTTCCGACCGCTGCTCCATCATCTTGAGAGCCCCCTCCAGTTGCAGCCCTGCATCCAGCAGATCCCCAAGTTCCTCCGTGAAGGCGATGATCTGATTCTCCGTCATCGACTGGGCCACCGTCAGCGTCCCACCCTCCGGATTGGCTTTGGCAACGGATTCCACCCCCTCCTGATGCAACCGCAAGGGCTGGAGCTTTAGCCGGCTGAGATGAGCCAGGGCTTCTTGCCGGGTTTTCGCCTCCAACGCTCCCTTGGTCCTTCCCCCCCCCGCCACCAACGCCTCATAGGTGAACTGGGGCATGTTATTGTCCCGTGGCCGCAGCCTCGACCGCCGTCACCCGCACCACTTCCTCGATCGTCGTCGTTCCTTCGGCCACTTTATCCCATCCGTCTTCCCGCAGGCTCGTCATCCCTTGGGACCGGGCCATCTCGCGAATGACCGCATTGGACTCACGCCGGGTGATCAGTTCCTGAATTTGCGGGGAAACCAGACAGATTTCATAAATGGCCCGCCGGCCTTGGTACCCCGTCTGGCGGCAGCGGTCACAACCCACCGCCTTGTGCGCCGTGGCCGCTTTCTCCACCGGGATACCCACTTTGTGGCAATACTCCTCCGAATACTGCCCCGGCTCACAACACCAAGGACAAAGCACGCGGACCAACCGTTGGGCAAGGAAAGCCCGTACCGAAGTGCCCACCAGAAACGGCTCCACCCCCATGTCCACCAATCGGGTGATACCCCCGATGGCATCGTTCGTGTGCAGGGTGGAGAAGACCAAATGCCCCGTGAGCGCGGCCTGGATGGCAATCTTGATCGTTTCGCTGTCCCGCATCTCTCCCACCATCACCACATTCGGGTCACCCCGCAAAATGCTCCGCAACCCCGTGGCAAAGGTGAGGTTGATCTCCGGCTTCACCGCGATTTGCACCACCGCGGGCAGTTTGTTTTCCACCGGATCCTCAATGGTCACGATCCGGCGG
>CAZZJD010000250.1:0-3304 GCA_964654305.1 uncultured Chitinophagaceae bacterium | reverse complement strand
CCCCCCCCTCCTTTAATTCCCGAATTCGTTATTACTCTTGCCTCATCCCAACAATCTGACTGAATAAATAAGCTTAACAACTGTGCGCCTCCTTCAATAAGTACACTTTGAATATTATGCTTGATTAAAGCGTTACAAATTGCTTCAGTCAAATTAAGAGCTTCATCTAATTTAACGTAACTAAGTAACCCTTTCTCATTTTTAATTTCATTCAGTATGATGGTCTTTATAGAACCATCAAAAAGATGAAAACTGTTATTCAACTTTAATTCTCTATCCAATACTACTCTTACAGGCTGCGCACCCATACCCGATCGATTGGTCAGGTAAGGATTGTCGAGCATAACCGTTCTTGACCCGACCATAATAGCCGACTCCTCACTTCTCCAGCGATGCACCAATTTGTTGGTTATATCACTGCTAATCCTTAATCGCTCTGATGTCCCCGTTCCAATATACCCGTCGGCAGTTTGAGCCCATTTTAAAATAATATAGGGGCGATGTTGTCTGTGGAGACAGAAAAAACGTTTATTTATATTCTCTGTTTCTTTTTGTAAAACATCTAATCTTACCTCTATTCCATTTTGCTGTAAATGTTCAATACCCTTACCATTTACCTGATGAAAAGGATCGCGACAACCGATAACGACTTTGGGTATCTTATGTTGAATGATCAACTGATCGCAGGGAGGTGTTTTGCCCTGATGGGCGCAGGGCTCTAAAGAAACATAGAGCGTAGATCTTGTAATTAAATGCTCGTTACCTCTTTGTATAGCATCCTTTATACAATTTACTTCCGCATGCGGACCACCGTAATATTCATGCCACCCTTCACCAATGATGCTGTTATCGTATACCAGTACGGCACCCACCATCGGATTTGGCGCTACAGAGCCAATCCCTTTCAGCGCAAGATCCAGACAGCGCTCCATATATTGTTCGTCCCTGGTCAACATACCAGCAAAAGTAAGTTATTATGAATATGCGGTAATTTTGCCAAGTGAACTGGCAGACATATATAAAAAATCATATTTCTTTCATCAGTCCTTTACTTGGTGAAGCAGAAGCAGTTTCAGTTTTAAAAAGAGTTGCTGAACATATTATTCAACTACCGTATGCTCAGATCCGAGAAGAAATATTATCTGAACAAAACTTAATTACAGCAAACGCATTCTTAAATGATCTCAAAGAAGGTAAACCATTCCAGTATATTACTGGTGAAGCTTGGTTTTATACATATGCTTTTAAAGTGAATGATTCTGTTTTGATTCCCCGTCCGGAAACCGAAGAGTTGGTTGAATGGGCTTTAAAGGATATATATACTCTAAAATCTGAAAAGAACCATTTAAAAATACTTGATATTGGCACAGGCAGCGGATGTATTCCCATCTCATTAAAAAAGCAAAGGCCTCAAGACATTATCACCTCCATTGATATCAGTGAGGCGGCCATTCAAACTGCCCGACAAAATGCAGCACAGCATAACACAGACATCGAATTTTGTTTGGTTAATTTTCTGGATGAAACATCATGGGAAAGGTTTGAAAAGTTTGATATTATTATCAGTAATCCTCCATACATACCCATCCATCAAAAAGAAAAAATTCCATTGCATGTAAGAGAATATGAGCCGGCAGGGGCCCTCTTCGTACCCAACGAAAGCCCTCTGTTATTCTATGAAAAGATTGCTCATTTCGGTAAACAATATTTAGAAGAAGAGGGAAATATTTTTGTAGAATTACATCAGGATTTTGCCGAGAACACCAAAAAGCTTTTTGAAGAACATGGTTACAAAAATGTAACATTCAGAAAAGATATCAGTGGTAATGACAGAATGTTAAGAGCAAGATTCCGCTAAATTACTCCACTCCTTTTTTATCAACACTCATAACTGCTTTAACACCTAGGCGATCTGCAGCACGCAAAACAGCAGCAAAGCTTTCTATCGTTGAATTTCTATCTGCATTAATAACAATACTCACCTCTTCTCCTCCTCTTCGCTTACTATTAATAACCTGAGATAAAGTTGAATCCATCATTAAAGGATCTACCGGCTTAGCACCCACAAAAAAATGATTGGTTGCATCAATGGATACAACTACAGTTTGCTTACTGCGCGTATTACTTTTAGCTTTTGGCAGAGAGGCCTTGCGTACATTGGGATTTGCCAGTGTAGAAACGATAAGAAAGAACATCAGAAGAATGAAAAGAATATCATTCAATGCATCCGTGAATACTTCTGTTTCTCCTCTATGTTTTTTACGAAGTTGCATGCATCAATAATTATGAACGGGTGGGCTCCTGTAATACATCCAGAAAATCGGCAGCTGCCGCTTCCACCAGATTAGCTGTTTTATCAACCTGAGCCTGCAGGATATTATGAAGGAGATACGCCATCATACCAATTACCAAACCTGTAATGGAGCTTATCAATTTAGTATAGATACCTCCAGCAATCGTACTCAATTCATATTCTCCCGTTGCGTTGATATTGTAAAATAGTTGCATCAATCCTGCCAGCGTACCTACAAACCCAAAAATTGGAGCAACTTTGGAGACTACTGAAAGTATATTAATATTCTTTTCAAGCTTAAACAACTCCAGCTGTGCTACATTTTCCATGCTTGAATTAATGGCATCGATTGGCTTACCAATTCTTTGCAAACCCTTATCAATCATTCGACCAACAGGGTGGCTTGCATTTTTGGCGAAATTTCGGGCAGCTGTTACATTGCCACTTAAAATATTATCACGGATAATATTCATAAAGTTTTCATCCACAGATGATGCTTTTTTGATTGCCATCCATCTTTCTGCAAAAACATAAACCGTTGCTATGCTTAACAGTAAAAGAGGGATCATGATCCATCCAGCTTTCATCAACAAGTCAAACAGATGCATTTCCTGCGCAGCGACAGGAGTTTGGGTTGCAGTTCTTGCCAGCGTGTCCGCCACATTCTGAGCCTGAAGAAAGAAAAAATTCATTCGAAAGGATTTAGTTCGTTGTTGATTACAAAATTAAAACGGCAATGATGATATAATATTTTTTAAAAGTGAATATTATCCACAACTATCTTATAAGGTTCCAGCCTGTTTTACCATTAAAGCTTGAATCTGCTTCATAGTTTTTTCCATTCCCTCTGCACTTCCATCAAGGAATATTACATTGCCCTTACCAAATTCTGCAAAGTTTTTAACCGCTTCGGTCCACATGCTAAAAAGAATCACATTCGTATCCAGATTTGCTTGTTTCAACTGCTCTGCAGCTTCAGTCATACCCTTTGCCACTTCCTGCCTGAAGAGT
>CAZZJD010000249.1:0-3318 GCA_964654305.1 uncultured Chitinophagaceae bacterium | reverse complement strand
TCACAAGCTTTGTCAATAATAAAATGAGTCATTTTTTTAAGATCCATCTCTTGGTGTCGTACATGTTGCTTCTAATGACTTTTTATGATTGTATATTTGCCGCAATGGTTTCCCGCGATTTTTTACATTCCCTGTCTAAAAAGGCAATTTGTTTCAATTTTGATAATCAAAAGCGTTGGCCTTTTTTTTATTGGATTAAAAAGTGTCTGATTCTATTCTTTATTCTGTTTTATTGTGTTTTCAAGTATCGGGCACAGCAAGAGGACATAGGAAGACAAGTCAATAATAGCCGCAGGGTGCAAAATCAAGGCGCTACGAATGGGCCATTTAAAGACTCATTACAACACCGCAGTGGCCTGGAAGATTCTGCCACTATTCTTTATCGAACATTAGATGAAGAAAGATATTATTTTCAGGATTCATCTGTTAATGACTTTTCTAAAAGATGGCCGATTCCCTGGTCAAGTTATTTTTTAGGGAATACAGGCAGTGCATCACGCTCCTTAATTTTTTCTCCTATACTGCAAGCAGGATGGGATCATGGATTTCATGCTTACGATCCATACCATATTGATGTTACTCAAAGCAAATTCTATAACGTTACACGTCCTTTTTCAGAGCTTTCATATATATTAGCCACCAAGACAGAACAAAATATCGGGGTATTTCATACGCAAAATATTCGTTACAACTGGAATTTTTCTTTTGATTACCGATTGGTAAATGCTCCGGGTTTTTTCAAAAATCAAAAAACCAATCATGACCGTTATTTGGGAAATACCTGGTATCGGTCAAAAAATAATCGTTATTTCCTTTTTATTGCGGCCGGAAGAAGTGAGTCTGGAGCAACTGAAAATGGGGGCGTGTCTGACGTTTCTTTATTAAGAGATATTCCTGCGTTTTCAGATCGTTTTTCATTGCCTACAAATCTGGGAGGCAGCCAGTTTGAACCGAGAACTTTACTTAGCAATGTAATTAACACCGGAAATATCTATAGCCGCAACCAATTGCTGGTCAGAAATAGTTTTGATTTCGGAAGAAAAGATTCTATTAAAGTTGATACCGTTTTTAATCATTTTTTTGTGCCCAGGTTTCGCCTTGAGTATACGTATAGTCTGTATACGGATCGTTACCGTTTCGTTGATAAAAATGCTGATACAACAGGGTATCTCAAGTTGTATAATTTCAGAGTGCCGGGTCAGGAATGGTCTTTGGAAGATCGCTGGCAGCATCAGCAACATGAACTTTCTATACTTCATTTTCCGGATCCTGGAAACCAACGCCATTCAATCAAAGCCGGTGGCGCCTTTCAGCAGATCGAAGGTAAATTCGGAGATCGGGCCATTCTGTTTACGAACATAATTCTATCCGGAACCTACAGAAACAAAACAAAAAATGGTAAATGGGATTTTCAACTTGCCGGCTCTTTTTACACGCAAGGAGATTACGCGGGAGATTATCAAGCGGAGCTGAAGTTAATTCGTTTTCTGGGTAAGCGAAATAACCTCTTGACGCTACATCTTCAAAATGTAAATCGAACCCCATCTTTCATACACAACGACTTGAGTAGTTTCAAGTTATTCAATCGTGGTAATGCCAACTTCTTAAAGGAGAATCACAGTGTGCTTTCGGGCAAATACATTATCCCTCATTTAAAAATGGAAATCGGAGTGAAATATATGTTGTTGAGCAATTTCACATACTTCTATAATTTCAGGGCTTCTCGGCAGGAGTCTGCCGTTTTTAATGTTGGGCAAATCCATCTGGCCAGAAAATTTCGTCTACTCAGAGGATGGAATTGGTATACAGACTTGGTTTTACAACAAACTACTGCTAATGCCCCCCTAAATCTCCCATTGTTTCTAACAAGAAACAGAGTTGCTTATGAGGGCACTCATTTCAGAAATCTAAATTTGAGTACGGGCTTAGACATTAGATATGTAAGTCCTTTTAAGGCAGATGGATTTTCTCCCGTTTTAGGACAGTTTTTCCTGCAGAACGAAACAGTAATTAATAATTTGCCAGATATTGCTGCTTATCTTCATTTCAGAATCAGAAGTTGGTATCTATTTGTTAGGGCAGAAAATCTAAATGCGGTTAGTTTTAGTCCTGAATTCGGATTTTATGAAAATAATTTTGCGGCGCCATCTTACCCTGTTCCGGGATTTCTTTTCAGGTTAGGCATTTATTGGGGTATGGTCAATTGATTTTTTCATATCCTTTTTCGTAAATTTGTTTACGTGTTGAAAAGGCTAATCATATTATTCTTGGCGCTTTTTTATATTAATGTTTCTTCTGGCATTGGTATTCAATTTCATTATTGCATGGGTGAGTTGGTCTCTTTGGCCTTTGGTCATCATACAGATCATAATGATGCCTGTGGGGATTGTGGAATGGATATTGCAGAAAGTTCATGTTGCAAGGATGAGGCTTTTTTATTAAAAGTATATGACGGCCATCACCCATCCTTCATTTCATTTAATTCGTTTAAAGTCCTTACAGAGCCTAATTTGTCCTTTTCAGGATACGATTTATCTTTTGAGCAATCCCGAGTAAAGTTTTTTGCTAATCATCTTGATAATTATTCCGCTTGGCAAACCAACAAACGGTATGCCCGGTGTCTGGTTTTCAGAATTTGATCTTATTTAGATCGTCACATTATTTTTTTTTAATCATCAAATTGTTTTTTATGAAATTCAAATTATTTTTTGTTTTATTTATTTTTTTAAGTGCCGGAGTTATTGGACAGCAAATAGTTAAAACTTTTCCCGTTTCCGGCAACTGCGGTATGTGTAAGAAAACTATCGAAGCTTCCGCGATGAAACAGGGTGTAAGTGTCGCTACATGGGATAAAGTATCTCAAATGTTAAGTGTGAGCTTTGATTCAACAGTGGTCTCTGAAGCGCTAATCAAACAATCTATTGCAGATGCAGGTTATGACGCTGATGGTGTTAAGGCAAATGATGCTGTATATAATGCTTTGCCGGATTGTTGTAAGTACAGATCAGCCAATTCGGATACAGACACTAAGGCCGCTTGTTGTGTAAAAGACGGTGTTTGTAAAGGAGAAAAAAAGTGTTGTAAGAGAAATAGCGGGGATAAATCATGTTGTGAAAAAGCTACCTGCGAGAAAGCAAATGGCTGCTGCAGCCAATGTAAGAAGGGGAGCAATAAAAAATGCTGTGCTGCGGATGATAAAGCTTGCGACAAGAAGGGAGATAAAAAATGTTGTAAGGAAAAGAAGCGTTGTAAATCTGAGGGGCAGGAGTGGCGTTCAGAAACTCCTTAAATTGGTCGGCGGTGCCGAATGTTCCGTCG
>CAZZJD010000248.1:0-3326 GCA_964654305.1 uncultured Chitinophagaceae bacterium | reverse complement strand
ATGAAAAAAGTAATATTTTACATGGCACTGCCGCTTCTTGTAGGAGTAGTTG
The DNA here is from genome assembly GCA_964654305.1 of uncultured Chitinophagaceae bacterium. GTDB lineage: Bacteria > Bacteroidota > Bacteroidia > Chitinophagales > Chitinophagaceae > Lacibacter. Next base: position 3,274 of record CAZZJD010000248.1, on the reverse strand, counting down.
GCTGTAATAAAGTTGAAAATAAAATCTACTTTGAAGGAAGTTCCAGCCCGATTATTTCAGCAAGCACTGAGAATGTGATGTTGGAAGCAGGAGATGAAAGTAAAACGGCGATCACTTTTAACTGGACCAATCCTGAGTATCGATTCACAACAGGTATTAGCTCACAGGATGTTAGCTATACACTCGAAATTGATACTGTAGGAGGCAATTTTAAAAGCGGGGCTAAATTTTCAACTGCTATCTCTAAAGATCTTTTCAAAACATACACGGTAGGTCAGCTTAATGCTATTCTTGGAAATACAATGTTGCTCCAGCTCGAACCACGCAGGGAATACAGCCTTGAAGCAAGAGTGATTTCAAGTATTAATGGGGCAGTACAAGTTGTTTCCAGCAATAAAGTAATTTTTAAAGCGCGTCCTTTTCCTCCTCCTCCAAAAGTGGCTGTACCTGACGCAGGAACGCTCTGGATTATTGGAAATGCAGCGCCTTCCGGTTGGAATATGAATGGTCTTAATGATGCTCAAAAATTTACAAAAGTGAGCAATACACTGTATCAGCTTACATTAAATCTGCCCGGGGGCGGCAACTATAAACTGGTACAAACAATTGGTGTCTGGGGAACGCAGTACCGTTATCTGGCAGGCACATGGGATGGAGGAACTTTTGAAAAGCGTGATGCAGACCCAGGTTTTGATGGCCCTCCAGCTGCAGGCACTTACAAAATGACATTTGATTTTCAGTTAGGACGGTATACAGTGGTGAAGCAATAAGTAAAACAATCTTATAATTCATTTAAATAAAATTATCTTCAAAAAGAATGGTTTTTCGGCTTACTGAATTATAACCGTAAAAAATAAAAATTATACGAATGAAACCGATCAATAAAATATTTCTTACTCTTGCGGCAGGCCTTATTATTTTTTCAGCTTGCGAAAAAGCAGATGAGTTAAAGTCTTATGCAGACGGAACAAAGCCTGTACTAAGTGCTTCTTCTACAAATGTTGCGCCACCTCCCGCAGATTCTAACAAGGTTGTGCTTACGCTTGACTGGACAAATCCTCAGCATGCCCAAGATGCCAGCTTATACAAGTACATTTTAGAAATTGATTCTGCCGGAAGAAACTTTGCAAAATCTACTAAGTTTGAACTGACGGGAACACGTTCTCTTTCCTGGAAGGGTAATGAGTTCAATAATCTTTTGCTCAGTTACGGTTTTTCCTTCAACGTTGCTTATGATGTTGAAATACGTGTAACTTCTTCGTACGCGAATAATAATGAAAAATTGGTTTCAAATACTGTCAGAATTAAAGCTACTCCCTTTAAAATACCACCCAAAGTTGCACTTCCTACAACCAACAGATTATTCATTGTAGGCGATGCTACAACTTATGGATGGACTGACAACTTTGGCAATATTGAGCCAAAAAGAGAATTTACCCGTGTTGACGAAACCACTTGGGTTGGTATTTTTGATTATAACTCCAGCGGCAGCTATAAAATTTGGGAAACATGGGGTAATTGGGGGACACAGTTTCGTTACTTGAGTGGAAATGCTTTTTCTGGTACATTTGAAAAGCGTGATGCAGATCCAGGATGGTCAAGCCCAGGAATTGCCGGACCTTACAAAATGACGATGGATTTTCAGTTTGGTACGTATAAAGTAACTTCTGTTCCTAATGCTGCTCCTGTTGAATTATGGATTACGGGAGATGCTACTACAACAAGCTGGACAAACAATCCAACTTCAAACCCTGCTCAAAAATTCACGCATCTTTCAAGTGGATTATTTGAAATTACCGTTGCTTTACAACCCGGCAAATTATATAAATTTTTATCTAAACCCGGTTTCTGGCAGCCTCAATTTGGAGGTCCTTCTGCTACAGGTGGAGATTTAGGTGCAAATTATGGACCCGGACCCGATCCTGCTGCTGTTCCTACCCCTGCTACAGCCGGTAATTATAAAATAACTGTCAACTTTATTACGAATAAATATACGGTAGAGAAATTATAACTATTTCCAATAAACTGGATAGAGGCTTTCTCTCGAATGAGGAAAGCCTCTTTTCTTTACAAATAGCCTGTATCATTACAGACTCTATTTTCTTAAATTTGCATATCAACGAATAAATGGTTATGTCTACCCTGCAGCAAAAAATTGATCGTAATTTTCTCCCTCAGCATATTGCCATCATTATGGATGGTAACGGGCGTTGGGCGAAAGAACAGGGGCAAGACAGACTATTTGGGCATTATCACGGTGTAGAAAGCGTAAGAAATATCGTAGAAGGCTGTGCAGAATTAGGTGTTAAATACCTTACACTTTATGCTTTCAGCACCGAGAATTGGGACAGACCCGTTGAGGAAGTTACCGGACTAATGGAGCTGCTGGTAGATTCCATAAAAAAAGAAACCAATACGCTTCAAAAGAATAATATCCGTTTACATGTAATTGGTGACATCAATATGTTGCCGGAATATGCCCGTCTGGAACTGGAAGAGTCTTTGCAAGCACTTAGACATAATACCGGGCTCAATCTTATTATGGCATTAAGTTACAGTAGTCGCTGGGAAATTGTCAATGCTATTAAAAATATAGCTGCCGATGTAAAGGCAGGATATTTAGAGCCTTATGAAATCAATCAGGATACAATCAAAGATTATCTGGCAACAAAAGAATTTCCGGATCCTGAGTTAATGATCCGTACAAGCGGAGAATACCGGATCAGTAATTTTCTGCTTTATCAGCTGGCTTATGCAGAACTGTACTTTACCTCTGTTCGCTGGCCGGACTTCAGAAAAGAAAATTTATATGAGGCGATAATTGATTTTCAAAACAGAGAAAGAAGGTTTGGTAAAACGGGAGAACAATTACTTACAAAAGAATCCCCAACCCTCTGATTGAGAAAATATGTATGTTTTTTAACAATGCTTTCCATTAAAAGCCGTTATTTTGCCCCTCTTTATCAATACATTATTTAAAAAGTACACGGCTTCAGGAATGCGCTTTATCAGGAATCTTTTTATTTTCATTTTATTCTTATACTCAGAGCTTCCAGCTATGGGTCAGATCTCTGATTCTGTTCCGGCGCTTTCAGTAGATCCAGAACTCGAAGCTATTTATAATTCAAAGGTCCCTAAAGAGTACACTATCGCCGGCATTACAACTACGGGTTCTGTTTCATTTGACAGGGATTTGCTTGTTTCTATTTCGGGTATTACTGTTGGAGATAAGGTTTACTTACCGGGAGGGGATATTTTTGGTAAAGCCATACTT
>CAZZJD010000247.1:0-3334 GCA_964654305.1 uncultured Chitinophagaceae bacterium | reverse complement strand
GATCCATATTCAGCGGGCGTAAACGCTCGTGGGGCTGATCCATTTGCCATCCAGTTTATTTTTTATTACAGTACTCTTAAAAATGACTTTTTTATCCCTCATGCCTTCAATAGGCCCGTCGGCCTTTATCTGAAGAGCTGATTTTTTTAAAGCGGATGAGGTTGATGAAAATGGCAGTGAGAATAAAAAACGACCGGCTTGTTTTTTGGTTTCAATAGTAATATGCTGACCATATATTGAAACAGCGTGCAATATTAATAGGCTCAAAAAAAAGAAGCGTACAGGCATCATCAATCGTATAAGAATGATGCAAATCTATGTGGAAAATTGTTATCAAATTCGTAATCTTCGTCATGTATCACGCCGAATTCCTCGCCGCATTAATAATGCCAAATGACGTACGAATGATCAATTTCTCATACACAGAAAGTAACTCGTTTTTCTTTCGGCTTTCCTGTATAATACGATATTGACTTAATGCAAACTGCTGAATGGTTAGCAGTGGCAATACAATTCTTTCACGCATTTGCACAGAAAGCGAATCCACCGGATAATCTTCCATCAGATCGTGCTTGCCGCTTAATTTGAGCACATATTTTCTAGTGAGTTCATACTCATCATAAATCATCCTCCATATTTCACCGTAAACAGGATGTTCTGACAGGTATTCTGTCAGCGGGAAATAACACTTCTTCATGGCCATTTCACAGTTGTCGATCAATGTTTTAATGAATAAGGACTGACGATACAATTTCTGAATCTCTGAGAATTTACCGGCAGCTTCCATTTGCTGCAAAGCGGTTCCTAAACCGTAGTATCCGGTTACATTCTGTTTCAGCTGACTCCAGGCACCTACATAAGGAATGGCACGAAGATCTTTCAATTCCAGTCGTGCAGAAGCTCCTCGCTTGGTAGGTCGGCTTGCAATATTGGTCTCACTGTAAAACCGTAAAGGACTCGTCTCTACGAGATATTGCATGAAATAGGGGTGGTCTTTCAATGTAGCATAGGATTCATAACTTTTTTCAGATAATTCTTGGATCAGTGCCTCTTGTTCCTCTGTTAGTTCGATTTTTTCTGCCGCATTCAAATCGTTGCTGATTCCTGCATTCAATAATTGTTCCATATTGAATCTTGCTGCATCAACAGTTCCGAAATTGGAACTTACTGTTTGTCCCTGTACTGTCAGTTGTATTTCTTTGTTGGAAATATTTTTACCCATGGAGGCATAAAACTTATGTGTCTTGCCACCGCCACGTGCAGGAGGGCCTCCTCTGCCATCAAAAAAGATCACATCAATCCCGTATTGTTTGGAAAGTAGGGTAAGTGCTTCCTTGGCTTTATAAATACTCCAGTTGGCCATGAGATAACCCCCATCTTTGGTGCCATCACTAAATCCAAGCATAATTGTTTGCTGCTGCTTTCTTTTTTGAAGATGAGCTTTATAAACAGGATGCTCATACAGGGATGTCATGATCTCGCCAGCATGTTTCAAATCATCTATAGTTTCAAATAGGGGCACGATGTCTATCGTTAAATCATGGGAATTCCATCCGCTGATTTGAAACAATTGCATCACTTCCATAATCTGCGTAGCATCATGACATTGACTGATGATATAACGATGACATCCCGCTTCTCCGTTCATCTGCTGAATGGTACGGATGGCTTTCATCGATTCCAGTGTATCTTTTATGATGGACTCATCAGCAACTGCATCTGAATTAAAAAAATAATCAGGAAGTAATTCGCAGTCTAAAGAAGGATCTTTTAGTTTGAGTGCATTGAGTACTTTACCGTGTATGGAACTGTCTTGCCGAATATCAAGAGAAGCAAAATGAAGTCCGAATAACTGCACTCTTCCGATCAGTTGTTCTACCATTTGAACAAATAAACCGTTGTGTTCAAGTAGCAGAATCTCTCGTATCTCTTTTAAGGCGTCTAGTATTTCATGCTGACTTAATGAAGTTGTATAGCCGGGTATGAAAATATTATCGTATAATTTTTGTTCCAGTGCATTCAGTAGATGATCTACTCCTTTGAACGTAAGTCGGCGCTTGAGTTTTCTTACATCCAGGTAATAGCATTTAATTATAGATCCTCTTAATGCTGCGGCTACTTTTAAAGTGGTTTCTGTCGTTACGAACGGATTTCCATCTCTGTCGCCTCCCGGCCAGAATCCCATGCGTATCATAGGTTTGGCTTCAAAGGGATTGAGGTCTAATGCGTTTTTGACGGATGAATATATATTCCCGGAGGCAGCATAGAATACATTTTCCAGATACCATATCAAACTAACTGCTTCATCATACGGAGTAGGTTTTTGTCTTTTTAAGAAAGGTGTCTTGGCTAATTGTTGCAGATAGGTATTGATCTGGGCGGTATTGTTATCAGAGAGCGCTTTAGCCAGATCATTGATGATACCTAAAACGGAACCGGGATAAAACTGCGTAGGGTGTGCCGTAAGCACGATTCGTATTTCGTAGTTGTTGAGTTTGTCTGCCAACTCTTGTTCTTTTCCGTTGATGATCACCTCATTCATCAATTGTTTCATGGTGCCAGGACCCTGCATGTCGTTGACTTCCTTAAAAGCGGCATCTTCCAGTGCATCAAATAATACGATCTGTCTTTCCGCATATTGTACAAAGCGAAATAAAAGATCCAGCTTTTCTTGTTCTGTAGAAAAATGTGTATGTCGTTTAAAGAAATCTTCCAGGATCTCGATCGGGCTCATTTTCTTTTTAAAACCATCCTCGCAATTCGTTAGCAAAAGAGATAGTAAGATCCCTGTTCTCTCAATCCGGTGAAAGGGGAGAGAGGTAAACAGACTGTTGTACAACTGGAATTTCAGTCCAACTGAATTTTTAAATTGCTGTAACCCGCTTGCATGTGCATTCGACATAATCATTCAATTTTTAAGCAGGCAACCGATCAGTAAAGGCAGAAAACCTAACGCCCTTTGCGCAAAGTTAGGTAATCAAATATTTACAAATGCTTGTTCATTGGGAGCCATGTCTCTTTTTAACCCCGGCTCTAGTTAACCCCGGCTTTAAAGCCGGGGTTAACTAGAGCTGATAGCCTATCTCACTATATAAAATTTCATCCTCCCTCGATTCTGAGACACGGCAATGGCTTTTTTATTTTGGTAGGGCAACTGTATCATCGACCGCGCATTGCCGGGTACAAAAAATCCGCTCTCGAGGATAGAGAGGGGTTTAAAATTACCCCCTTTATTGCCTTTTAATACAAGTCCGTTTAAGGCATCATATCTGCCCATATAGGGATGCATATTGAATTCATTTCCTGCCAGTACGATATCTGCTATCCCGTCATT
>CAZZJD010000246.1:0-3346 GCA_964654305.1 uncultured Chitinophagaceae bacterium | reverse complement strand
TCGCCGACCTCGTGCGGCGCGGACAGGCGCTGGACCTGCTGCGAACCATCTTCCAGAGGCGCGAGTACCACGGACTGAGGGTGGCCGATCAGCTGAAGACAGCGCTCCTCCCCCTGCTGCCCGGCCACATCGCCAATTTCGTGCGCCGGCAGCGCATCTCGCTCGCCCATCACGACTGGCTGAATTCGCCTGCCTTTGCCAGCCTCGCGAACGAGCCTAACGCGTTCGACAAGGCCCTGCAGGAAATCGGGCAACCAACGGTAAAGAATATCGGTGAACTTTGTGTGGCACTGACGCAGGGCTCCAACCTCCCGATGCTCCTGCACTGGGAAGACCGCAACAGCATGGCCCACGGGATCGAAGCCCGCGTTCCCTTCCTCGACCATCGTCTCGTCGAGTTCTGCATCGACCTGGGTTCCAGGCACAAGATCGTTCACGGCGACACGAAGCGGGTGCTGCGCCGGGCCATGACGGGAATTCTGCCCGACGCCATCGTCAACCGGCGCGACAAGCTCGGTTTCGCCACCCCCGAGTCTGAGTGGTTCCGCGGCCCTGCCCGAGGCATGGCCATCGACGGGATCGAGCAGACACTGGCAATGTACAAGGACCTGCTCAATCCAACCGGAACGCGCGCGTTGCTGATGGAGATGCTGGACGGCAATCGGACACTCGACTTTACCATGTGGCGGGTCATAAACATCGGCATCTGGGGCCGGCTGCACGGAGTGAGCCTTTGACGCAAGGACGTGACAAGGTGGCGGTGTCTCTCACGCCCGTCGCTGCGGCGTCCGACAGCCGGACGATCCGCGTGGCCGAAAGCCTTGCGCGCGCCGGATACCGTTCACTGATCTGGGAGTCAGTCGCGAGCCCGCAAGATCCATGTGTCGGGCTCTCCTGCGCCCTCGTTGGCGCCTCGGGAGAGGTTAAGGGCGAAGGGCCCCTGCCGCGCTCCATCCGCACGGCGGGCCGAATCGCCCCCCTGCTAACGAGCGCCAGACACGGCCGTTTCGGCCTGGCGGGCGAGCTGTTACTCTATGCGGCGCTGCGCTTCGAGCACCGACGCCGCTACGAGGTGCGCAGCCAGATCCCGCCAGCCTCCCTCTACTACGTCCACTCTTACGAACTCTATCGCGCCGTGTCCGGGCTCGCCGCATCCCTCGGCGCGCCTGTAATCTACGACGCCCATGATTTCTACCAGGGCATCCGGCGACAAGATGAGATGCCCTCGTTCGATAGGCGCTGGATGATGCCGTTCTTCCGGCGGCGGGAGGCCGAATGCGTGGCCGGGTGCGATGGCCTAGTGACCGTGAGCGAAGGCACCGCGAACTTGATCGAGAGCGCTTTCGGGCGGCGGCCCGTGGTGCTACGCAATACCCATGATCCACGTCTCGACCGCACGCCAGTGCGGTCCCTGCGCCAGACGATCGGGCTGTCTAGAGAGGACCGACTCTTCGTAGTTGCGGGCAACTACAAGCCGGGCATGGCCGTGCGCGAACTGCTCGACGCCCTCGTCGACCTCGAGGGTCGCGTGCATGTCGCCTTCGTCGGCAATGGCTACGAGGAAGCGCTGGTCGGGTTCGCCGGCCATCCGGCGCGCGCAAGGGTCCATTTCGGGCTGGGCCGCTCCTCGCGCGAGGTCGTGCCGTTCATAAGCGACGCGGACGCCGGGCTGGTGATCTACAAGCCGCTCTCCGACAATTATCGCGAAGGCCTGCCCAACGGCTTCTTCCAGGTTCTCGCCGCGAAGCTTCCGATCGTCTATCCGGCCTTGCCGCAACTCGTCGCGACCATTGGGGAGGCAAAGGTAGGCCAGTGCGTTGAGGCGTTCACGACCGCCACGATGGGGCGGGCGCTGCGGACCCTTCTCGACACCCCACGCGCGTCGTTTTCTGATATAGCGGCTTTGTCGTCGCGGCTCTCGTGGCTGCATGACGAGCAGAGGCTGCTGTCGCTGGTCGACAACGCCACGAAGGCCCGGGCCGGTCGCATTGACGATCCACCGACGAAGGTTTTGGCCAGCCAGGACGCCGAAAGCTGACGTGCGGTATCGCAGTGTCGAGGAACGTCATTTTCTGCGCATTCTGGCGGTTACCCTGCGAGCCGAGCCGCCGGGACGGTCATGATCATTCCGCAGCGCGCCAACACGCCATGCTAGGTCAAGAAATCAGCGACCCAGCCGCTGAACCGCCCCCATCGCTGGACCACTCGGAGCCGAAAACTCCAGCTTGTTTTCGTCAGGGCCGGGCGTGTGCCGCTGACGGCCCGACGAGCGTTGTCGGCGGTTTGTTGCCGATCGCTCTGTGAGGACGGACCTCAATGTCGTCGCTACGACAAGCTTCGCATTTCTCACTTGCATCGTACAGGCCCATGAACCAGTCCGCCGACAGACACTCGGCCCGGAACTTCCCGTTGAATGACACGATGAACGCGTTGGGCGATCTGCTGCCCCAGGCGGGCGATGGCATCCATCGCCGATTTGATGCGGTGGACGACGCCCGCTCTCGGCATCTGAGTGCCATAGGGTGATCGTTGTGAAGCGAATCACTTGAGGGGAGTCGTCCACATGCACGCTAGCACCATCGGCATTGATCTGGCCAAGAACTCTTTCAGCTGCACGGCGTCGACGCGGCCGGCAAGGTCGTCCTCACGCGGCAGCTTCGTCGCGGTCAGGTCATCGAGTTTCTCGGCAAGCTCCCGCCATGCCTTGTCGGAATGGAGACCTGCGCGACGGCCCATCACTGGGCGCGGGAGATCAGAAAGCTCGGTCACGAGGTTCGATTGATTCCGCCAAGCTATGTGAAAGCCTACATCCGGCGCAGAAGAACGACGCGGCGGATGCGGCAGCGATCTGTGACGCTGTCTCATGCCCTTCGATGCGGTTCGCGCCGGTGAAGACCGTCGAGCAACAGGCAACCCTTGCCGTGCATCGCGCCCGCGCGCTCCTGATCAACCAACGCCCGGCGTGCGCACCTTGCTGAGCTCGGTCTCGTCGCGGACGAAAGACGCGAGGGGTCGGCGCGGTTGCTCGGGATGGTCAACGAGGCGGCGACGCTGAAGGCGCTGCCGCTTGCCATGCTGCAGGTCGTGCGTGCGCTTGTCGCCCAACTTGCATCTGTGCAGCAGCAGATCGGCGAACTCGATCGTGCGCTCAGGGCGCAACATCGCGCCAGCCCCGTGAGCCGGCGTCTGGAGACCATTCCCGGTATCGGTGTGGTCGGCGCCACCGCACTCGCTGCGACCGTGACAGATCCGAAGGCCTTCAGATCGGGCCGAGATCTTGCGGCCTGGATCGGGCTTGTGCCGCGTCAAAACTCGACGGGCGGCAAGGAGAAGCTCGGCGGGATAT
>CAZZJD010000245.1:0-3362 GCA_964654305.1 uncultured Chitinophagaceae bacterium | reverse complement strand
CTCAATTATGGGCCGAATTGGAAAAAGATAATGTTACCCTTCGTGAAGCTTGCGTCAATACCGTAAGAAATATCACGGCATCAGATACGGCAGGTATTGATCCAAACGAGCCATTTGACATTACACCTTATGCGCATGCGATGTTTGAATACTTCCTGCGCAAACCTGTTTGTCAGGAAATGGGACGTAAATTTAAGATTGCCTTCAGCAATACTGATCAGGATACGGCGCTCACATTTATGCACGATTTAGGTGTGATTCCTAAAATAAAAGTCGTTGACGGTAAAGAAGTGAGAGGTTTTAAAGTATTAGTGGCTGGTGGATTAGGAGCGCAACCTCATCTGGCTATTGCCACGCATGAATTTTTAGAAGCTGATCTGCTGATTCCTTATCTCGAAGCAGTATTGCGCGTATTCGATCGTCACGGCGAAAGAAATAGTCGTCATAAAGCCCGTATCAAATTTCTGGTTCAAAAGATCGGCATAGATGCCTTCAATGAACTGGTGGTTGCCGAACAAAAAGCGCTTACGCATCAGCGTTATCCTGTGGATGCAGCAGCTTTCAAAGACGCGGCACTCCCCTCTTATGAGCTAAAATCGGATCTGAAAGCGAAAAATCCCTTGAAATTTGAACTCTGGAAGAATACGAATGTCATTCCTCAAAAACAGGAAGGATATGTAGCCGTTTATGTACGTGTACCAAATGGCAACATCAGCTCCGACAGCAGTCGCCGTTTGATGGATCAGTTGCAAGATGTAATTGGTGATGATGTACGCGTGACAGTCAATCAGGGACTTCAGTTTCGTTTCATAAAGCCGGAACATTTGGAATATGTGTATGCAGTCCTTGAAGCAGAAGGATTTGCTGCAGCAGGTTTTGGCAGCACGGCGGATATAACAGCTTGTCCGGGTACCGATACCTGCAACCTCGGCATCAGCAACAGTACCGCTACGGCACTTGCCTTATCGGAAGTAATTGAAGAAGAATATCCGCAATACCTGCATAACAAAGAATTACAGATCAAAATCAGCGGCTGCATGAACAGCTGTGGTCAGCATGGCATGGCATCCATCGGATTTCATGGAAGTTCTTTGAAAGCAAAAGGACAAGTACTTCCAGCAGTACAGGTGCTTGTTGGTGGTGGCGTATTGGGTGATGGTGCAGGAAGAATTGCCGATAAAGTGATTAAAGTGCCCAGCAAACGCGCTCCCGAAGTGTTGCGTTATATCCTCAATGATTTCGAAAAGAACGGAGCTGGTAAAAGCTTTTTGGATTACAGTGCCGAAAAAGGAGATCGATATTATTATGAATTATTAAAACCACTGGCGGATCTAGAAAGTATTCTCGATGAAGATTATATCGACTGGGGTCAGCAGGAAAAATTTGCTACTGCTATTGGTGTAGGTGAATGTGCCGGTGTCATGATAGATCTGGTGGCTACCCTATTCCTCGAAGCAGAAGAAAAAATCGCCAACGCAGTAGAATGTCTGCAAAACAAATCATGGGCCGATGGTATCTATCACGCATATTCTGCTCAAGTGCATGCGGCAAAAGGTTTATTACTCCAAAAAGGAGTTCAATGTAATACACAGCATGGCATACTGAATGATTTTGACAAGACGTTCACACAAGCCGGTTTATATACAGCCGCTGAAAGCTTCAAATCGCAAGTATTACGCATGAACGATATCGCACCTTCAGAAAGTTTTGCCAACGAATATCTCCAACAGGCAAAAGATTTTGCAGCGTATGCGAAAGCTTCCAGGGAGCAGATGGTACTGGAAGAGAAGAAGGGTTAACGTTTGTCCGTTATCAGTTGGCCGTTAGGGGTTAAACCTCCTGCATATTATATTTTTCGAAAAACTTGCAAAACTTCCTAAGGGGTATTATCTTCACGTTTCTATCCTATTAATCTGGACAGGCATTTCTCATATCCTTCGGTAAAACTTCAGGAATCCTCTATCATTTTTAATCATTTAATTATCGTTAGATGCGTATTCTTTTACCATTTTTCCTGTTTGTATTACCCATTTTATTTTCTCTGGATACGTCCGCACAGTTCAATCCCAATCTGACGTACGGAACTGTCAACGATGTAGATGGCAATACCTACAAAACTATCCAGATCGGCACTCAAGTATGGTTTGCTGAAAACCTTCGTACAGCGAAATTCAGCAATGGCGACAGCATTCCGCACGTACCTAATGAAAATGACTGGAGATCCATTTACAATAATGGAATTCCTACTTCAAAGCCTGCCTGGTGCATTCTTAGAAACACTCCATCCAATAATATTCCGTATGGAAAATTATATAATTGGTATGCCGTTATCGACAGCAGAAACATCTGTCCTTTAGGCTGGCATGTACCAACAGATGCAGAATACAATGTACTAATTGGTTTCCTTGATTCTGCGTATATACCGGAGGGTAATACCAGTCAAAGTGAAATTGCCGGTGGTAAAATGAAAAGTACCGGCACACAATTTTGGATTAGTCCGAACGCTGGAGCTACCAATAGTAGCGGTTACTCCGGTGTTGCAGGAGGTTCAAGAACGATGTTTGGCTCTTTTGGCAACAGTGGTAATGGGGGGTTCTGGTGGACAGCGTCAGACAGCACAATTCTTGATGCTTGGACAAGGGGTTTGGGGTGGAATGGAGCTCAAATTTTCAAGTACATTAACATCAAAGCATTTGGGAATTCTGTTCGCTGTGTTCAAAATACATCAACATCGAAGGCATTAGTCTACACAACTGCGGTTTCAACAGCATCATTTACTACTGCAGTAAGTGGCGGGAAAGTCGTAAATGATGGCGGAGCAACAGTATCAGAAAGAGGAATTTGTTGGAGCACTTCACCTTTACCTACTATTTCCAACAGTAAAATCAATTCAGGTAACGGCATCGGAAATTATGCTGCATCCATATCAGGGCTGCAAGAAGGCACTATTTATTATGTTCGCGCCTACGCAACTAACAGCGTTGGCACGTCTTACGGAAACCAAGTTACTTTCAAAACAAGCTCTTCAGCCCCTTCTGCGCATTCATGCGGTTCAAGTAATCTTCATAACAGTAACCTTACCTACGGCACTATCACCGATCAGCAGGGGAATCTGTACAAAACCATACAGATAGGTAATCAGACCTGGATGGCAGAAAATTTAAAGACATCCATCTACCAAAATGGCGACCCAATTAGTTTTGGCACCCCCTCAAACTGGAGAACAAACTTAATAGGTTCATGGGGTTATTTTAAAAATGACTCCACTAGAAATTGCCCATTTGGCAAAATTTATAATTGGTATGCATTGACTGACAACCGAAAAATATGCCCAATAGGCTGGCATGTACCAAGTGATGCTG
>CAZZJD010000244.1:0-3386 GCA_964654305.1 uncultured Chitinophagaceae bacterium | reverse complement strand
CTTCATGTCATTCAATTCTTTTTCTTTAGCGAGGGCCTGTTCCAGATTATCGCGCGAGAGTTCTAATTCATTCATGGTTTCCTGAAGCATCTGGGTTCTTTCTTTCACCTTAACTTCCAGCAATTCATTCAACTCCTTCATTTTCTTATTCACCAACACCATCTGCTCTTGCTGTTTCAACAGGGCGATCTCATTATTCTTTCTGTCTGTATCATCAAAAACATAAGCCAGCGTAAATGAACCTTCTTCATTATGAAAATGTCCTAGACTGATTTGTATCGGAAATTCGGTTCCATCTTTTCTTAAGGCAAACAGATCAAGACCCCTACCCATACTTCTGTTTGCGGGCTTTTTCTCAAACCCTGCACGATGACCTATATGTGTTTTTTGAAAGCGTTGGGGAATTAACACTTCAATTTTCTTCCCAATCAATTCACTGTTAGCATAGCCAAATTGTTTGTTGGCGAAGGGGTTGATCATAACGATATTCCCTTCGCGGTTGACCAAAATGATACCAATGGAGGCATGGTTAAATAGCGCTTCAAATTTTTGGATCTCCTTGAGCAGAATTTCTTCGCTTTTTGCTGCGGCACTCAGATCGGACAGATACATGATCGAGTACTCCTGATTATCTTTCATGGGCTCTACTACCAATTGTGCCCAGTTGCTTTTTTCGGTGTCGGGGATCAGGCTTTTTCGGATGGTTTTTCCTTGCTTAACGTTGGCTTCCAGCAGAATGGCCTCTTCTTTATGAATCAGCAGTTTGGACATCATAAATTCAGATAGCGACATAGGTAACCGACACAGGTATTGTTCTTTTGCCAGCGAATTGATATAGATGAGGGAAGCGGTTGCATTATGCAGTACCCCTATGCCCATCGGAATCTGATTGCAAAGGGATTCGAAAAACTGCGTATGATAGATAGAGATCACAGGTTTTGGTTTTGTTTGGCATCTCTTTTATTTTTTGGTTAAGGGGGTCTCTGAAAGCGGCAGTTAAATAATTAACCCATAATTTGCAGGAATAAAGACCGGCTTTACCCATCGAATAAAAAAGATTTCATAAATTTAATTGATTAACCCATTATTGTCAAAGATTTGTCAGACTTAATTTCTCACTCATTAAACAACTCAGGGCAACTTTTTTACCTTGTTGTCGATAACAATGGTTTGTTGTTGGATGCGAATGTGTTATTTAAGAATAGCTTCCATAAATCTTTGTCAGGGTTGCATATTGAAAACGATATTTTTTTACCCACTACAGAGGAGAAAAAGGAACTTGATGGTACCCTTCAAAATGCTATCAATGATCCGGGTAATGGATATAGTTTGGTGCTGAGACATACCGCCTTATTTACGGGATATAAACCGGTTCGCTGGGAGTGTATGTATGATTTGAATACTGTAGATGGTTCTGCATTTTTCCGCTGGATGGGGTTTCCTTTATATGATAAAGAGGAGGAAGATGAAGAAAGGCGAAGGCTGGAGTTGAAGTTACTCCGTCAGGAGTGGGACAGAAAAAAAATGCTGGCACAGGCTGCGGTAGATGCACAGGAAAAAGAAAGAGCAGATATTGGAAAAGAGTTGCATGATAATATTAGCCAGATGCTTACCAGCACCAAGTTGTTTTTGGATATTCTGAAAACCAAAACAGACGATGAACTGGTAGATCGTAGTATTAAGAATATTAACTCGATCATTCAGGAAGTGAGGAGTTTATCCCGTTCGCTGGTACCTTCAAGCATAGCTGATTTGGGTTTGATCGCTTCTATGCATGATCTTTTTGAAAATATACGGGCAGCCAGTGTTATTGAGTTGGAATTCTACCCGGATGAAGAAATTGACCGGTTGTTATCTCCCAATTCTAAACTAACTTTGTATAGGATCGTTCAGGAGCAGATCAATAATATTATCAAGCATGCCGGAGCGAAACAGGTTTTTGTAGAATTGTTTTCTGATGAAGGGAATATTGAATTGATTATCGGAGATGACGGAGTGGGGTTTGATCCAGAAACGATTAAAAAAGGAATGGGGCTTCAAAATATGAGAAGCCGGGCTGAATTATTAAGCGGATCTATCAATATCATATCTGCCCCGGGAAAAGGCAGTAAAATAAAAGTCGTTTTACCTATAAATCAATAAAGAATGGACAAGATTACTATTCTGATTGCTGATGATCACAAGCTGATTCGTGAGACATGGAGCTTTATTCTCAACAGTGATCCGAGATTTCAGGTTGTCTCTCAATGCAGCAATGGAGAGGAAGCGATCGCAGAAGCCCAAAAACTTCGTCCAAAAATTGCTTTGCTTGATATCAATATGACACCTATCACAGGATTGGAAGCTACCCAACAGATCAGAAAATATTCTCCTGCTACCAAGATTATCGGTGTTTCTATGCATTCGCAACCTGCCTATGTAAAAAAATTATTGAAACTTGGTGCACACGGGTATGTAACTAAAAACTCTCCTCAGAATGAGATGTTCGAAGCGATTGTGGAAGTGAATAAAGGCGGAAGATATATTTGCTCTGAAGTTAAAACTATTCTATCAGAACAGGCATTCGAGGAGGATTCCAACACCGGAGTGAATTCATTATCCAACAGAGAACTTGAGATTATTAAGCTGATCAAAGACGGACTTTCTTCAAAAGAAATATCCACTCAATTGAATATATCACTGAAAACAGTGGAGGTGCATCGCCATAATATTCTAAAGAAGTTAAATCTGAAGAACAGTGCGGCACTGGTTAATTTCATTAATTCTTCCGGACTGGTGATTTAATGAAAAGCCATCCTCTTGAAAACTACCTGATTTTTTGCCACATAGAAAATGACAGTTCGCATATTCATAACCGGCGGAACCTTTGATAAGGAGTACAATGAGTTGACCGGTAAGTTATATTTTACAGACACTCATTTACACGATCTTTTACAGATGGGTCGATGCCGCGTTCCTGTTGAAATTCGTACGCTTATGATGATCGACAGCCTGGAGATGACAGAAGAAGACAGAGACCTAATCGTTCATCAGTGTTTACACTGTGATGAAGATAAGATCGTGATCACGCATGGTACAGATACCATGGCTGAAACAGCTGCTGTTATTGCTGAAAAATTTTCTAATCAATCGAAAACTATTGTACTCACTGGCGCTATGATCCCTATAAAATTTGGGAGTAGTGACGGACTTTTTAATCTGGGAAGTGCTTTAGCTTTTGCACAAACACTGCCGCCCGGTGTTTATGTAGCTATGAATGGCCGTTACTTTCACTGGAATAATGTAAGAAAGAATAAAGAGACTGGCATTTTTGAAGAAATCAGATTTTGATCTTTTGAATAATATCTCATTTCCCGAAACGCGCCAGGAGATCATCATTTTTAATT
>CAZZJD010000243.1:0-3410 GCA_964654305.1 uncultured Chitinophagaceae bacterium | reverse complement strand
AATGATTGTAAACAGCAACTGCCATTACCTTTTTCGCTTCGTCCTGACCAATAATATACTCATCGAGGTATTTCTTGATCTCCGCGGGTCTTTTGACATTGAGTTTAAAACCGGAAGCCGTATTCTCTTGTTTCGTTTGCAGTTCCTGATGAATGATTTCCTGGGCGTGTTCCACACAGTTTTCACAGATATGACCTTCCTGGCCGGCAATGAGGAGTTTTACTTCTTCTCTGCTGCGACCACAAAAAGAACAATGCAGATTATTAGGTTTTGCCATAATCGTTAATTGCGGGCATATACATACCCGTCTTCAAAGATAATAAAGGGTTTCGGAAAGTGGTAGTCCTTTACGAATTTAGATGATAAATGGTGCGATTGAAGTAGACTTATATCTTGTCGAGTACGCCATCTACAATACCATATTGAACGGCTTCTTCTGCATTCATCCAGTAATCGCGATCAAAATCTTTCATTACCTGATCCAGCGTTTTGCCGCAATTATCAGCCAGGATTCTAGCACCTAATTCTTTGGTTTTAGCGATTTGAGTGGCAATGATTTCCAAATCTGCACTGGTACCTTGCGCACCGCCAATACTAGGCTGATGGATCATAACTTCCCCGTGCGGGTAAATAAATCTTTTCCCTTTCACCCCTCCGCTCAGTAAGATAGAACCCATGCTGGCTGCCATACCCATACAGATCGTACTAACGGGTGAGCTGATCATCTTCATAGTATCATAGACCACCATGCCGGAAGTAACAACACCGCCGGGGCTGTTAATGTACAATTTGATTTCTTCGCCGGGTTTAATGGCATCGAGGTATAAGAGTTTGTTGACAATTTCCTTGGCAGAATTATCATTTACCACTCCCCAGAAGAAAATCTTTCTTTGCTCTAGGAACTTTTTATTGTAGGGGCCAAATGCTGCGGCGCTCAGATTCTCAAGAGGATTTTCTTTGGGTTCGTCCTCATCATCCATTCTAAAAGGCGTATTTAAAAGATGCGAATTCATCGAATTATTTTTTAATTATTTTTCTTTTGATTTTCTTGGGTTCATGATTAAAACTTCATCTACCAACCCGTATTCTTTTGCTTCGGATGCTGTCATCCAGAAGTCACGATCACTATCTTCTTTTACTTTATCATAGGGTTGTCCGCTATGATAAGCAATGATCTCATACAATTCGTTTTTTAGCTTTTTCACTTCATTTACCATGATCTGAATATCGGTAGCCTGACCGCCTGCTCCTCCGTAAGGTTGATGCAGCATGATACGCGAATGTTTGAGTGCTGTTCTTTTGCCTTTGCTTCCGGCACACATCAATACCGCACCCATACTGGCCGCAATACCAATGGTGATGGTACTTACATCGGGCGTGATATATTGCATCGTGTCATAAATGCCGAGTCCTGCGTAGATACTACCGCCAGGACTATTAATATACATCTGGATATCGCGTGTTCTATCGGTGCTTTCGAGGAAAAGTAACTGTGCTGTTACGATATTAGCCACATAATCGTTGATCCCTTCTCCCAAAAAAATGATCCGATCCATCATCAGACGGGAAAATACATCCATACTGGCTACATTCAGAGGTCTTTCTTCAATGATGTAGGGGGTAAGATTGGTTGGCTGAAACCTGGTTTGATACTGATGCAGACTAGCACCGGAAATGCCCTGGTCTTTAATGGCAAATTTTTCAAATTCTTTTTGAATGTTCATGCGAATAAATTTCGGTTACAATTTAGGGTAAACCTTTGGAATAACAAGAGTTCAAATATCGTGCTAACGAATTTTTCAGACAGAAAGGCAGGTAAATCCTAAAAGTTGTAGGCTGGATGTTGAAGGTTACGCGAAATGCTAGTTTTTCTCATAGCCAGGGGTTTAAATCCCTGGCTATGGATAGTAATAATTTTTCTTAATGATGCTCGTGCTGATGGGCTTCATTCATCTTAATAAACTCTTCAGCGCTGATTTTCTTTTCGTCTTTTTGTACCTGTTGTTCAGCCCAATTAAATACTTTCTCTGTAACTACTTTACGGTAGGCACCATCTACCTGTTGCTCATCTTTCATCAGGCTATCTACATAGCTATCGATCCATTCGATATTACTGCCGCCTAATCCCATATTTCCAAAATAACTAAGTACCTGTAATTTGATATTTTCTTTGATCTCTGCATCTGTTGCTTCCAGATGATTCTCCTGAATGATGCGATCCGTAATCAATGTCCAGCGTAGTTGATTTTTGAAAGTCGGAAATTCATTCTCTACTTCTTCAGCACTTTTGGGTTTATCACCTGAAACCATCAACCATTTTTTAAGAAAAGCTTCCGGAAATTCCATCGTGATATCATCCATCATTACATGATATAAATGATGTTGCAACTGATTCGAGCTTTGCTTATCCCAGTATGCCTGTATTTGTTCTTTGATCGCTTCGCGGAAATCAGCTTCAGTAGTAATCTCTTTACCGGGTATTGCTTCTTTGAAGAAGGCTTCGTCAAGTACACGAGGCTCTACCAGTCCTAATTTCGTAAGCGTAATTTTAAATGTTTTGGCAGCATTTTCGGGTGTGTTTTCTAATCCAAGATCCTTAATGATCCAGTCTCTTTCTTTGTCATCAAAAGCTTCAACAAGTTTCACCACTAAGCTATCGTCTTTTTTCTTTCCAATCCATTGCGGGCGAACGGCTTCGCTGAAATATTTTACAAGCAAAGAGTTGTCTTTCTTTTTCCCCTCTTCTCCTTCCAATATATTACCGCTGGCATCAGTTTCTTCAAAGAGAACATTTAAGATAGTCTCGTCTCCATCAACTGTTTCAGGTTCGTTAAGTTTACCCAGTCTTTTTTGTAAACGTTCTACCTCCTCATTGATCATTTCCGTTGTAACATCAATTTTATAGTAAGGGGCTTTGACTTTCTTTAGGTCGATCTCAAATTCGGGTTTGATACCTATTTCAAAATCAAATGAGTAATCTGCAGGTTTATCCATTTCGGGTTTGAAATCTGCATTTAACATCGGAATTGGCTGCGCGAAAAGGGGTAACTTTTCAGTGCGGAGATATTCGTTGAGTTTGTTTTCAATGGTTCTTATCACCTCCTCAGAAAAAATACCCTGGCCATGCATTTTTTTGATCATTCCTGCTGGTACATTTCCTTTTCTGAAACCCGGAATAGATGCCTGCTTGCTATAATTTTTTAAAGTTTTTTCGAATGAGGAATAGTAATCGTCTTTAGTAATAGATACTGTCAGTTTATCATTTAGTAAACCTAGATTTTCGCGCGTAACTGTTGCCATAATGAATAATTAAAAATGTATTGAATGCGTATTTGTTAAAAAAGCTTGCCGATGATGGCAAGCCCAATTTGAATTCAATCTTTTGGTCCGGATGGAGGGACTCGAACCCC
>CAZZJD010000242.1:0-3480 GCA_964654305.1 uncultured Chitinophagaceae bacterium | reverse complement strand
GGCTTTAATGAATTTCTATCTGACCCCCATTCTAATCATATTATTTATCATTCCAAAGTTGTGGGCTAAAAAAATTAATCCGTTTGCAGGTGCCATTAATTTCGCATGGGCATTGAGAAATTTATTGTTGCTATCCACTTGCCGCAATGGAGAATGTCCGCAGCATCAGGCAGCGCTGTATGTGTATTTTCTTTCTGCTGTAGTGATACTGGTGATGACGGTATTACCTTATAAAGCAAACCAACAACCCACAACCTTGAAGAACTAACAACTTCTTACTATTTCTTCGCCCACCCATCTTTTAGTGTAACGGTTCTATTGAAGATGAGTTTCTCCTTTGAGCTGTCCCTATCTATACAGTAATATCCTTTCCTTAAAAACTGAAAACGATCAGTTTGGTTGGCTATAAATAAGGAGGGTTCTGCATAACCTGTAACAGTTTTGAGGCTGTCCGGATTGATATATGATTTAAAATCTCCTTCTTCGCTAGATGGGTTTTCTACCTGAAAGAGTCGGTCATATTCTCTTACTTCCACTTGCACGGCATCTGCTGCATGTACCCAATGTAGTGTTCCCTTCACATGAATACCGCTGGTATCCTGTCCGCTTTTACTTTCGGGTATATAGGCGCAATGGATCTCTTTGATTGATCCATCATCATTCTTGATAACCTCATTGCATTGTATGATATATGCGCTTTTAAGCCGAACCATTTGTCCGGGTGCCAGACGGAAATATTTTTTAGGAGGGTTTTCCATAAAATCATCTTGCTCAATCAAAAGTTCTCTTCCAAATGTAAGAGAACGAACGCCTCCATTCGGGTCTTCGGGATTATTTTCTGATGAAAGTAATTCTGTTTTGCCTTCCTCATAATTGGTGATGACAACCTTGATTGGATTAAATACTACCATTCTTCTTAGCGCAATCTTATTGAGATGCTCGCGCACGCAAAATTCAAGCAGACTGAATTCAATCAGATTTTCTCTTTTGGCAATGCCCACGCGTTCTGCAAAATCACGCAGACTCTCCGGCGTGTAACCTCTTCTTCTTAATCCGCTGATGGTAGGCATACGGGGATCATCCCAACCAGACACATGATTTTCATTGACAAGCTGCAATAGTTTTCGCTTACTCATCACCGTGTAGTTCAGATTGAGGCGTGCAAACTCATATTGTTTGGAAGGGAAAATGCCTAATTGCTCAATAAACCATTCATACAAGGGACGATGAGGGATAAATTCTAGCGTACAGATTGAATGCGTAATATTTTCAATGGAATCACTTTGTCCATGCGCAAAATCATACATGGGATAGATACACCATTTGTCACCCGTTCGGTGATGATGCGCATGTTTGATACGATAAATAATCGGATCGCGCATATGCATATTGGGCGAAGACATATCTATCTTAACTCGCAATACTTTTTCGCCGTCTTTGTATTTCCCCGCCCGCATATCGCGGAAGATGGCCAAGTTTTCTTCGTTAGATCGTTCTGCATACTGATTACGCACGCCCGGTTGGGTTGGAGAACCTTTTTGTTTCGCTATTTCTTCTGAAGAACTATCATCTACATATGCCAGTCCTTTTTCAATCAGTTTTTCAGCAAATGCATATAGCTGATCAAAATAATCGGAAGCATAGAATTCATTTGCCCAATTAAATCCGAGCCATTTTACGTCTTCTTTAATACTTTCTACGTATTCGGTATCTTCTGTGACAGGATTGGTATCATCAAAACGCAGATTAGTCTTGCCCCCATATTTTAAGGCCAGTCCGAAATTCAGACAAATACTTTTGGCATGTCCAATATGCAGATAACCATTAGGCTCCGGCGGGAAGCGTGTAAGTATGGAGGTATGCTTTCCGCTTCGCAGATCCTCCTCAATGATCTCTTCAATGAAATTCAGACTTTTCTCTTCATTCATGTCAATTCATTTGTTTTACAAATTTACGTTTTATGTTCAGGTAAATATCCTGATCAGGAGAACTCATTCAGTGTTTTTTGAATTATCACGATACATTCATCTAGCTGTTCTTTGGTGATGACCAGCGGTGGTGCCAACCTGATCTTATCTCCGTGAGTCGGTTTGGCTAATAAGCCATTTTCTTTTAATCTCAGACAAATTTCCCAGGCAGCCTCAGGATCAGAATGATTGATGACAATTGCGTTGAGTAAACCTTTCCCTCTTACAGTACCTATAAGCGGACTTTTTAATCCGGCTATTTGATGCCTGAAATATTCACCTAGCTCTGCTGCTTTTACATCTAGTTCTTCTTCTTTTAACACTTTTAATGCAGCCATGGCAACAGCGCATGCTAATGGATTTCCTCCGTATGTGGAACCATGTTCTCCGGGTTGTATGGTCAGCATAATTTCATCATTAGCCAATACTGCACTCACGGGCATTGTACCGCCGCTTAATGCTTTACCGAGAATTAAGATATCTGGCTTCACATGCTCATGATCACAGGCCAACATCTTCCCGGTTCGGCATAGTCCTGTTTGTATCTCATCAGCAATCATTAGGGTATTATATTTCGTACACAAATTTCTCACGCCAGATAAATATCCTTCATCCGGTACCACAACGCCGGCTTCTCCCTGTATGGGCTCAAACATGAAAGCCGCTACATTTGGATTTTGTAATGCGGATTCAAGTGCTTGCAGATTGTTGTAGGGTATGATCTGATAGCCGGGCATATAGGGGCCAAACTGACGATAACTACTGGGATCAGTAGAAGAGGAGATAGCAGCCAGTGTGCGTCCCCAGAAATTGCCCTCCACAAAAAGAATGATGGCTTTGTTCTCTTCAATACCTTTCACTTTATACCCCCATCTTCTGGCTAATTTAATAGCCGTCTCTCCGGCTTCAACGCCAGTATTCATCGGTAATACTTTATCGTATCCGAAATAATCTGTGATATAGGCTTCATATTCTCCCAATAAATTACTGTGAAATGCCCTTGATGTAAGTGTGAGTTTTTGTGCTTGTTCAACTAAGGCTTTAACGATTTTTGGGTGACAATGTCCCTGATTAACTGCTGAATATCCGCTTAAGAAATCATAATATTTTTTACCTTCTACATCCCAAAGAAAAATTCCTTCGCCTCTTTCGAGGACCACAGGTAGCGGGTGATAATTATGGGCTCCAAATTTATTTTCGAGTTCAATATAATGTGCTGTCGAGAAAGATTCCACGCTCACTGCTGTCATGTTGATTGTTTTAGGTGGCAAAAGTACAAAATATGCTTCATATTCACCTTACACTAATTGGTTATTTTACTTACTAGATGGGATATAACTGAACTTCAAGTAAAATATTGGTAAAGTTTATGCCTATGTAAGATTTTAATTTAATGGCCATCCATCAATCACGCAGGTATCGTTTGATGCATCGCTGATGATGCAACTATTGCGATGTTTGATTGGCTTACATAGTGAAGATTAGAAGAAAAAATTTTTATTATTTTATATTC
>CAZZJD010000241.1:0-3506 GCA_964654305.1 uncultured Chitinophagaceae bacterium | reverse complement strand
CGTTGCAGATACCTGCTGCACCATAGCGCGCGCCATTGGCTTTCAGTACATGAATAAGTGTGACAAGTATGCGCGCGCCACTAGCACCCAAAGGATGGCCCAGTGAAACAGCACCTCCATGCACATTTACTTTAGCAGGATCAATCTTCAATCTCTTGGTGTTCTCAATCCCTACCACTGAGAACGCTTCATTCAATTCCCAATAGTGTATATCCTCCATCTTCAAACCGGCTTTGGCTACCGCTTTCGGAACCGCTAATGCCGGCGTAGTGGTAAACCACTGTGGTGCCTGCTCTGCATCTGCATACGATAATATTTTGGCAATGGGTTTTAATCCCAGCGCTTCCGCTTTTTCTTTACTCATTAAGATCAAGGCTGCAGCTCCATCATTCATTGTGCTGGCATTGGCAGCTGTTATCGTTCCGTCTTTTTTGAAAGCAGGAGATAAAGCAGGGATCTTATCAAACTTCACATTGAAAGGCTCCTCATCTTTTACAAATACAACCGGATCACCTTTGCGTTGTGGAATTTCTACTGGCACGATTTCCTCATTAAATAATCCTTTTTCCCAGGCAGCCTGAGAACGCTTGTAACTTTCAATAGCAAAGGCATCCTGATCGGCTCTGGAAATGCCACATTCACTCGCGCATAATTCGGCTGCTACGCCCATCGCTTGTCCGTCATACACATCGGTCAAACCATCTTTCGCTAATCCATCAATAAGGGCGGTATTCCCATATTTATTTCCCCATCTCAAACTATCCGTATAAAAAGGAACATTACTCATACTTTCCATTCCACCTGCGATCACCACATGAGCATCGCCAAGTAATATACTTTGCGCACCTTGTGCAACGGCTTTCATTCCACTAGCACATACTTTATTAACCGTCGTACAATTCACTTCATCGGGAAGACCCGCAAATTTTGCAGCCTGACGAGCAGGTGCCTGCCCCAAATTCGCCTGAATTACAGAACCCATCAACACTTCATTGACTTCTTTCCCATCAAGTCCGGCTTTTCTTATAGCCCCCTTAATGGCTGCCGCACCTAATTGAGTCGCAGATACGCCTTTTAAACTTCCGCCAAAACTGCCCATGGCCGTACGGACAGCGGCAATTACATAAACTTCTGACATATAAATTTATTTTGATATTAAATGGCTGTAAAGCAAATATGCAAAACAGCAAGCAATCCATTCGCTGGGCAAAGAAAAGGAAATAATTGAAGATGCCCAAGACACGTTTTTCGAGAAACGACCAACGAATATCACAAAACTCCATCAATAGCAGAACCCTTAGCTTTATTAACAATTGCATAAATCCCTACAAAAAAACTGATGACGCATGCTAATGCCGCTGTATAACCGACCAATGAACTAGCAAGTAGCTGTCCTTTATAAATGCCCAAAAAAGCCCACGAGATAACAAAAGCAAAAGAGGCTTCCTTCTTCTTACCCCCAATCCAGAAAACTAGCAATAAGGCGACTAAAACCATAATGAAACTCCATGCTTTTCCACTCAATATGAAATCATTTACACCTACTCGTACCAGATAAGCCGTTACATTGGCAATGGTAGCAACACAGATCCATGCCAGATAGGTAACAAACACGATAGGTATCAACCAACTTACCCAACCTTCAGGAGTAACTGTAAAAGCACGAAGTTGAAAATAAAGTGCAATCAATACGAGTAATAATAAAACCATAATGATCAGAGATCCGCCAATCATTAGAAAATGCCAGCAAAGTATCCATACACCATTAAGAAGACAAGCAAGTGAAAAATAAGGCATCAATAATGAAACTAATCCTACCAATGACAAATCGCTTTCTTTCCTAAAAGACACCCGTAAACATATTAATACCCAGGCTGCCTGTAAAATATATAAGAGCGACCAGATTGCGAATGTAAATCCCGCCGGGACAAAATAATTCGGAAACATACCGCTGATTTCTCCAGTATTATGACCATTAATCGGTAAAATATTTGCCATTGCATTAAGTACAAGCATTAAAGAAAATGCAACAAATTGGAGCAGGGCATTGATTTTATTTGCGTCTTTCATGATACAATTAGTTGATAGTTTTAATTATCATATTATGCCTTTGATTTTTATCACGGTTGGTGTCAGCCTGCTGTGATATGCATGTCATGAAGGTATAAATTTTACTGTTGTAAACTTCGATGTTCTAAATTACGCAAATACAAATAAATAAAGTTATAATAGATAATGTCACTTAATCTTTCCCGCTATAAGCAGGATATTTTCGAACCATAGCAAGGGGTTTTAAACCCCTTGCTATGAGAAATACAAGACTCAACCTTCAGCCCTCAACTTCATCACTTCCACAGCACATAAGTTCTAGCACATATAATCGCCAGCAAAGGCAATGATAAAGCAGCCGCAGAGGAGAGAAAGAATGTTCCTATCGACCATAATAATATCAGCCATAAAGGATAAAAAGCAGCCATGCCGGCATATAACATACTATCGTAATGAATATCTCCTTTATTGAGATAAGTAACGAGATATTTGAAAAATTGAAAATAAACAAAGTGTAAAACGAATCCTATCATTGCGAACGGAAACAGAAAGACATTTCCTTTCAATCTGTCTTGCGGGCTTCTAATGGTTGACAGATTTTCCAGTTGCTCAGTGATCCGTGTATTAATCCACTGCAAAGCTGCGGGCTGATTTAAATCAACAGGCATCTCCTTTTTTTCAAACGGAATGCCCGGTATCAGATCAATAGATTTTGGGAAATCAGAAAAAGAATTATAACGAATCCACAAGGGTAGCATGGCAACCTCCACATTATTAGTCCAGCTTTGATGCAACATTCTGGCGCCTCCTTTCTTCAAAGGTTGCAAGGTGGTTTGATAATCACAGAATCCTTCTACAAATATCAGTACATGGTCTCCTTTCTTTAAATAATTACAGCCCATATTGAAACTGTTGTCGTTCAGACCGAGTTTATCTTTACCATCTCTGATTCGATAAACAGGTATCATATGCAATTGCCTAAGTAAAAAGCGAACCCAACCCAACTTAAACACATCACTTCGGGTCATAAAATGTACCGGAAGTTTCATATAAGCCCCGATCAGCATGGCATCAAAAAAAGAATTGGGATGATTGGCACCGATTAGTAAGGGTTTTGAATGTTGTAAGATTTCCGTACCATGCCAGGTGATTCGCTTACAAAAAAGGTGCAACGTAAAGCGAACCCATAATTTAACGATCAGATAAAAGATATTCATTAACGGAGTGAACTGTTTATTTATTAAAAATGAATGTAATGTTGATCAATATTTATTTTTTTCACGCAAAGTTCACAAAGAGGCAAAGACCGCAAAGAAAACAGTTCTTAAAGTTAGTAAAGTGATTGTGAATGATTCAATTCTAAATCTTTCTACTTTATAAATTTTAAAATTTTCTACTGATTTTGCGGCGCTGGCAAGGCAAAACGCGCGGAGCGATCGGGTTTGTCTAGATTTTTC
>CAZZJD010000240.1:0-3510 GCA_964654305.1 uncultured Chitinophagaceae bacterium | reverse complement strand
CAGACTCAGTAAAACGGCAGGTGATGAAAATAAACAAAGAACAGATCAGACAGATAGTCTGCAAGTTCAAAAACAAAATGAAACTTATTTTGAGACGGAGTTTGAAAATGAGTTATATGCTAAATCAGATTCATCGATAAAAGATTTGACGACAGCGGAACCCAAGAATGATATACTTGCTAATATGCGGGTATTTCGTTATCAGAAAAAATATGCTGTTGATAATGTAACCACCAGTTTTATTTCCAACAATCCCTTACTCATTAATAGATTTCAGCCATATTCCGGAGCTACCGGCCCGGTGCAGCTGGGTAATAATAATGCTTTGAATCTTATGACTAGGGTAGGTGCCATGGAATTTATGGAGGATTATAAATTCAGCGGAGGTTTTCGTATGAATTATGGGTTTGATGATATGGAAGTTTTTATGCGTTTCGATAATTTGAGAAGAAGACTTGACTGGGGGGGTACTTATTATAGAAGTACGCGAAGTGTCTCACTAACTGACGGATCTAATTTTTTTGATGCGCGCCAGCTTACAAACATCTATCAAGGAAATCTAAGTTATCCTTTTAATGAAGTGCAAAGTCTCAGGACAATTATAGGATTAAGATCAGATAGGTATATTACTCAAACAGATGTTAGAAATCCGCGATCACTTATTGTGCCAGAGCAGGATGAGCATTTTTTGATGGCAAGAGCAGAGTTTGTACATGATAATACAATCGCTCCTGCTTCGAATATTTGGAATGGCTTAAGAGGGAAAATTTGGTTTGAATTTTATAATCGCCTCGGAGGAAATTATACCGGAGGAACCAATGGTCGTTCTTCGCAAGGGAAAAACACGTACAACTTGGGATTTGATGTAAGAAATTATTTGCCTATTTACAGGAATATCATCTGGGCTGTAAGAGGTGCCGGTGATTTTTCCTGGGGGAATAATAAGTTTATTTATTATCTGGGAGGAACAGACGGGTGGTTGATGTTAGGCAGTAATACGGTTGTGCGTGATGGGGTTCAGAAAGAACGTTATTTTAATACTTCCAACAGACCGGCTCCCGATGAAACTTATGTATATGAATCTTTAGCAGTAAACTTAAGAGGCTTTACTCAAAATGCGGCCAATGGCAACAATGCGGTAGTGATCAATAGTGAGATTCGTGTACCTCTGTTTTCTACATTTTTCAACAGACCCATCAATAATTCTTTTCTGAGAAATTTTCAGCTTTTACAGTTCATTGATTTGGGAACTGCCTGGAATGGGAAATATGATCAATGGTCAAGACCAGATATTACGTATAGTACACTCGATAATCCAGTGACGGTAGTGATAAAAGCTCCGGGTGTAGGCCCCTTTCTTGGAAGTTATGGATTTGGAGCTAGAACTACTTTGCTTGGATACTTTGTACGTTTTGATGCGGGTTGGCAAATGAATGGCTTTTTTCAGGACAGTCCGCTAATGCATTTTTCCTTAGGGTTTGATTTTTAACCCTGCTTTCTTCAACAAGAGAAAGGGTTTTTTCTATCAAGCTTTATCCTTATTTTGCATCCTTCCTAATGCTATGAGAGGTTTCATTACAACTATTATTTTTATTTTTTCTTTTTTATCGGGAAGCGCACAGGGTTTTATCGTTAAAGGATATGTAAGAGATGCATATTCTGAAGAACCCATCCCGCTTGCTTCTGTTATTCTCGGTAAAAAAAATATCGGTCAATTAACCGACTCAGCTGGGAAATTTTTAATAAGATCAAATGCTCCGGTTAAAGGGGATACTTTACTGGTGAGTTATGTTGGGTTTCAGACAAAAAAAATTTCTTTAAATAACAATATCCGAGATACAGTTTATTTGCAAATTAATTTAGAACGTGGTGTATTACCTAAAGAAGTGGTAGTTAAATCGAAACATACTAAAGGATGGATGTTGTGGAGAAGGGTAGTGAAGAGAAAAGAATATAATAATCGTGCAAGATTTGAAAATTATTCTTACGAGTTGTACAATAAGCTGGAAATAGATATAAACAGACTTAATGTCGATAAGTTTGTCAAAAGAAGATTAATAAGGCCTTTTGGATCTATTATTGAGCAATCCGTAGATACGATATCCGAAGAAAAACCCTTTCTCCCCATGTTCCTTAGCGAGACTATTTCAGATTTCTATTATCAAAGTAGCCCATTTCGTAAAAGAGAAGAAATTAAAGCGAGTCGTTCTTCGGGTATTAATAATGAAAGTCTTTTAAAAATGCTGGGCGGCATGAATTTAAATGACAATGTTTATAATAACTATCTCAATGTCTTTAATAAAAGATTCATAAGCCCTATTGCTGATAACGGCGATGTTTTTTATCATTATCGTTTACCGGATACACAATACGTAGCCGGAAAGCGACTTTTACATTTGATTTTTGCCCCCAAACACAGAGGGGAAAATACGTTTGATGGGGAATGCTGGATTCATGACTCTACCTACGCGGTACAAAAAGTAATTCTCAATTTATCAAAAGAAGCTAATATCAATTTTATCAACAGATTTAGTCTTGTGCAGGAATATAAATGGACCAATGATAGCATTTGGTTTTTGAATAAAGATAAACTCATCGTAGACTTTGCACCAGTTGGGAAGGAGAATTTCGGGTTCATCTCTCGTAAAACCACCACCTATAAAAATATTCAAATCAACAAAGACTATATTGGGGAACGGGTTCGTAAGAATTCAATTCTGGAAGAAGTTATTTTTCTTGATTCATCTAAAATGCAAAACGAGGTATACTGGCAGGAGAAAAGACATGAGGATTTAAGTAAAAATGAGAAAGCGATTTATGTCATGATCGACACGATTCAAAAAATGCCTGCATTTAAAAGATTTAAGAATACGATTGAATTTGTTGCAACCGGTTATATTTCCAATGATAATTTTCAATTTGGACCTTGGTTTAATGCTATTAGTACCAACCCCGTTGAAGGGTTACGTCTTCGATTTGATTTAAGTACCAGTAATGAATTGAGTAAACGGTTGAAGCTAAGGACATATATCGCCTATGGAACGTTAGATCAACAATATAAGGGAAATGTTCAGACTACATATTTAATAAGGAAGAATCCCCGTTCTCACATATTTGTGAGTTATGTGGACGACTATGATAATGGTCAGGCATTTCGGGATGAAGTTAGTTCGGACAATGTGTTTAGTATTGCAGCAAGAAAAACGGACGTACCCATTAAGTTTTTAAGGATTCGCCAGGAGCGATTTGAATTTTTTAAAGAAACAAAAACCGGATTTTCAATTCAAATGGATGGTACAAGAAAACGATTTATCCCTTTACGGTCTTTACCCGATGCATCTGTTTATGCTAAATCAGGAGATAATAATGGTTTGACTAATACCGAAGTATCCATCAAATTAAGATTGGCTTATATGGAACGCTTTATTGAGGGAGATTTTGCTAGAAGAAGTTTGGGAAGCCGATTTCCTATTGGTGATATTAAATATTCAAGAGGATTAAAGGGGGTTT
>CAZZJD010000239.1:0-3512 GCA_964654305.1 uncultured Chitinophagaceae bacterium | reverse complement strand
CCTGAACTGATCCTGTATAATACATCATTAGATCAATTTCTCGGCTTAGGATTTTCAGGTCTGGATAATGATTCGTTAGCAAAGATCTTTAGCGGACAGCAAATTCCGGCTAATGCATATCCAATTGCGCAGGCTTACGCCGGACATCAGTTTGGGCATTTTAATCAACTAGGAGATGGTAGAGCGATTTTGCTAGGAGAGCATATAGCCCCCAACGAAAAAAGATATGATATCCAATTAAAAGGTTCGGGCATCACGCCATACTCACGCAGAGGTGACGGACAAGCGACACTGAGCGCGATGCTACGCGAATACCTCTACAGCGAAGCAATGAATGGACTAAATATCGCCACCTCAAGAAGTCTGGCCGTCGTAAAAACCGGAGAGCATGTGATCAGGCAAGAGTTACACGAGGGTGCTATCTTAACCCGAATTGCAGCCAGCCATATTCGTGTGGGCACCTTTGAATATGCTGCCCATTTGCAGGGAAAGGATACACTGAAGGCATTATTTGATTATACGATACAACGACATTTCCCTCATTTAAAAGATGCAGAAAATGCAGCCTTGACTTTTTTGAATGAAGTGATTCAACTTCAGATTGAATTGATCGTTGAATGGATGCGCGTTGGATTTATTCACGGCGTGATGAATACCGACAATATGAGTATTGCAGGAGAAACCATCGATTATGGTCCCTGCGCCTTTATGAATGCATACGATCCGGCCACTGTATTCAGTTCTATCGATACGAATGGCCGATATGCCTATGGCAATCAACCTTCCATTGCGCATTGGAACCTGGGTTGTCTGGCCAGCGCATTACTATCATTAATTGATGAAAATACCGATGCAGCGGTAGAGAAAGCAAAAGAATTACTGCAAAAATTTCCGCAGCAATTTCAGGAGGCATGGTACCAGATGATGGGAAGAAAAACCGGACTGATCGATCCGGATGAATCTGATATATATCTCATTGATGAACTGCTTACCATCATAAAAAAATATAAGGGCGATTATACCAATACTTTTTGTTACTTGATGAATATTCCTGTGCCGGATCATTCAATTTATCAAACTGAAGAATTCATCTCATGGAAGTTGAAATGGGATGAACGACTTACTTCAAAAAATTCAGCTGAATCAAGATTTACCATAATGAGATCATCCAATCCAATATACATTCCCAGAAATTATTTAGTCGAAGAAGCGCTGGAAAATTTTACGACAAATCAGGATAATGTTTTGTTTGATCAGATGTTGCAACGAATGAGAACCCCTTATCAGTATGATGAGAAAGATCGTTTACTGCAAGAACCACCTCCGCATGGTGATGCACATTATCATACATTCTGCAATACTTAAATATCGTTTTTCTTCTTTCGTTTCTCATTGGAATACATTGCGAAAAACGAACGACGATAAACGAACAACGATTTCAGGGTTTGAATTTTGTACTTTGTCTTTACTCCTCCTACCTCACTTTAATAATCGGCTTCACCTGCTGCGTTACTCCGTTTTGAAAACGCATATAATATAATCCGGCAGGAAGCATATGCGCATCGAATTGAATCTGATAATCTCCTGCAGCAGCCATCTGATCATATAAGGTTTTAATAACACGTCCTTGCGCATCCATGATCTGCACCATTGTATGTGATCCTTTGGTGGTAAATCGAATCGTTGTACTGCTTGTAAACGGATTGGGGTAATTACTGATTAAAACAGCGCCCGACACGCGCATATCATTAGAAGTAGTAATGGAGCAATGTCCGGTTGCACATAGATCCAGCGGCTGGTAATTATTCAATAAAGTGTTTTCAAGTGTCATACTATCCGCACAAAACCATCCTTTGAGTAAGCTCGCATAAACACTTCTGAAATCATATTGCATAGGAACATTATCATCTACAGCCGGATTAGCTATAATGGTTGGATTCACACCGGTTATCCCGGGATTCACCTTAGATCCAAAAATAAACATGGGAGCTGCTGCGCCATGATCCGTACCAATACTTCCATTTGAGCGCACTCGGCGTCCAAATTCAGAAAAGGTCATCCCGATAACTCGATCTGCTACACCTAATCCTTTCAGATCATCCTGAAAAGCTTTGATAGCGTCACTTGTTAATTTTAGTAGATTCGCATGTACACCTGTTAATGGATCCGTTGTATTGGTTTGTGAGGCATGCGTATCAAATCCACCTATGCTTACCATATACACTCTAGTTTTCAATCCTCCCTTAACTAAGCGTGCTACAATTTTCAACTGATCTGCTAAAGAATTATTTGCAGGATAGGTTCCTTGCTGAGCCACTTTTGAAGCAGCATCCGTAATGCGTGCAACATAAGCACTAGTCTGACGCGCTATGATCCTGACATATTTTAAAGCCTCGCCTGCCGGAGTATTAGGAACGGTATCTTCAATACCATTAATCAGATTATAAAAATTAGAAGTACTGGAAATGCTGATAGCCATATTGGCAGAAGGGCCCTGTGTCGCCAAAGAAGTTATAGATCCAATTTGTATCCCAAGAGGATCTGGAGCATTTGAATTAGGGAATCCATCCGGAAAACCCGGGTACTGATCATCAAGATAACGACCGGCCCAACCTGTACTCAGTACATTATTGCTGCCAGAACCGCTCATCCAGATATCCGTAGATCTGAAATGAGAAAAGTTGGGATTGGGATATCCTACCGACTGAACAATTCTTAATTGACCTTGATTATATAATTGTTGCATCCCCGTCATAGAAGGATGAAAGCCCGCATTGTTAATACCCGTAAGCGATAATACTTTGTTTTGTGGTATGGCAATATTTTTTCTTGCATTGAAATAATTACTGTACTGATCAATTGGAATAATTGTATTCAATCCATCATTACCTCCATTAAGCTGAACCAATACCAGTACTTTATCCGTCTCAACATAAGCATTCAGTACATCTGAAAGTATGGGGCTGTCACCAAATACTTTTACAGAAAAAGGATTCAGTAATGATGGAATAACAGCAATGGGAATCGTATTTCTTAAAAATTCTTTACGTTTCATCTATTTAATTATTAAAGTTTTCCCATCACGTCAGTTGATATTCAGATAAGTTCATGATGTATTTATAAAGACCCATTAGTCGGTTGTTGACGATATTATAATTGGAGGCTGTTGGACTGGAAATAAATGCCTGCCATGCATCCGACCAATAATAATCCTGGTCCTGTCCGCTTAATAAAAAATCTTTTTTTAATTGCGCGCGGACATTAGTTGACAATGGAAAACTCAAAATCGAATCACACACTTCACTGATTAGTGCATTGGGATCATTTGGGTTCGATAGCTGAAAAGTATATTGAACCACATTAATCATCAATTTAAAATTATTTTGGGTAAACCACCCAATAATCATCGCATCACTATATTGATTTCTCTTGGGAAGCGTGTCCGCATTCACCCATAATTCATAATACTGTGGAATCTGATAGTAAGCAGGCCAACCTGCCACACTGGGTGG
>CAZZJD010000238.1:0-3513 GCA_964654305.1 uncultured Chitinophagaceae bacterium | reverse complement strand
ACCCCAACGGTAAGAGTTTCATGATCTGGGCCATACCAGCGAAGGAAAAAATTTTTAAGATCATTTACGTCTACTCTGTCAAGATCTTCCACATATCCGATTGTAAGCCAGCTATAAGGATGCCCATAAGGATATAAATTTTTTGCCGTATGCTCTTGCGCCAAGCCATAGGGACGATTATCATAATTCTGCCCCCTTTCGTTTTTTACTGTTGAGCGTTGTACTTCAAATTTTTTCTGTGTCACTGCGTCGAGTAAAAAGCCCATTCTGTCGGCTTCCAGCCAAAGCATTTTTTCAAGCTGATTCGATGGTACAGTTTGAAAATAATTTGTACGATCGCGGTTCGTACTTCCATTCAGCGTGCCTCCTGCTTCAGTTACTATTTTAAAATGTTGCTCATCAGCCACATGATCGCTACCCTGAAACATCATATGCTCAAAGAAATGAGCAAAACCGCTTTTGCCAATTTCCTCACGGGCACTGCCGACATGATAAGTGACATCTACATGCACAAGAGGGTCGCTATGGTCTTCATGAAGAATGACGGTAAGGCCATTAGGCATTACATATTTTTCGTAAGGGATTACGATCTCTTCTCCCTTTTTTGCTACTTTCTCCACCAAAAGAGGTTGAGCAATAAGATCCAATTGAAAAGCACCAGCAATAAGAAATGCGGCAAGACAGATTTTTTTAAACATAAAATTTAATTAGAATTTTCTTTTAAACAAGCTGCAAAATAAGAAAATGTAGCTGTAGGAACCTACCGTTCATGGAAAGATTCCTCGAGCCGGGGGTGTTTTATTTTTTTTCCTCAAGCTGATTATGGGTTCCGTCACAAAATGGCGGATTTTTAGTGTATTTACACTGACAAAGCCACACTGTTTCATCCTTTGCCGGCGTATATTTCAGGCTCTTGTATGGAGCCACCTCCTCACCATTTACCTCACAGATATAGTTTTTATGTTTTCCATCGCAAAAAGGTTGGGTTTCACTGAGTCCGCAAGTACACCAAGCATACGTTTTACCGGCTGTAAGATTTACTTGTTTAGGAAAACATGCTGCAACTTTGGGATTAAGATCCCGGGGATGATTTAATTCCATGGTTATGAATTGGTATAATTTAAAAGTAAAACAAATTTAATCAGATATAGTTGAATATGCGCTCATGATAAGGTTGAAATAACCAAATATCTCCAGTCATAATTATCGGGCGCATAAGCATCTTTTGCTATGATAGGCAGACGCTCCACTTCTTTTTTTAATATTCCCATAGAAATAAGGCGTATTCTCGCTTCGTGTATTCGTTCCCGTAGAGCAGGATGCTCCATCCATTTTTTTTGGGGTGGCTCATACCCTACTTTATCTGTTCTCCATACAATATTATCCGGCAATTGACCTTCCATCGCCTTTCGAAGCACCCATTTGGTAAATCCATCATGAATCTTATAATGAGAAGGAATAGCAAATAAGAATTCGACAAGCTCATGACTTAAAAATGGTAAACGAAGCTCTCTGCCAAAAGCCATACTGTTCCTGTCTGCATAGTGTAATAACTCTCCAAGCCCCTGCTGCATTGTATTGAAATATAAAATATCATTCAGCTTACTTACCGGAGGCTTATATACTGAATAATATTTATCATAATGCGCATGCACATAGTCCGGATCAAGATGTGGATGCATCAGTATTTTTTTTCGTTCTCTTTCTTCCAGATGCGCGTTGGCCACCACTGGAAAAAGCGCAGCCATATAATTGGGAAATCCCCATGAAAAATGAATTTGATTTTGCTGTAAACGAATCCGTTCCTGCATGGCAAAACCATATCTCAAACGGGCAAGCTGTTCCTGCAAATACCAGTGAATATATTTATTATAACCCGCAAGTGTTTCGTCTGCGCCCTGACCGTCGATTAAAACCGTAATGCCTTGCTCTTTGGCCATTTGCATGACCTTATATTGTGCATAAACGCTGGCCGAACCAAAAGGCTGTTCCTGATGATAACATAATATATCCCAGTCATCCATCAATCCGTCAAAAGAAGGGGCTACACAATGTTGAATTAGATTGAATTGGCCAGATACCGTTTCCGCAAATAATTTCTCATTCTTTTCATAGCCGGGAAAAATAGCTGTAAAAGCATGTCTTCTATAGGATGACAAGGTATTGTGGGTGACTTTATCAATCATAGCAACGATAGAAGAACTGTCTAGCCCTCCACTCAAAGAAGTTCCAACAGCAACATCGCTACGTAATCTGCGCGTTACACTTTGCTGAAGCAAAAAACCAAACTGTTCAATGGCTTCTGTTTCTTTTATTTTCAATACTGATTGCTTATCCAGATCCCAGTACATATTTACAGAAAACTGCCGTTCTCTTAAATGAAAATATCCATAGTGTCCGGGAGGAATCTGAAAAATATCTTTATAAAAACTAAGGCTATTATCAATCGCATTTTGTGTATGGCCGATTGACAAATAATTCAGCAGCATAAGATGATTCCAGGATTTTGAAATTCCCCCTTCCCATAAGGCCTTACATTCACTGGCAAATAATAATATTTGACCATCATATGCATAATACAAAGGCTTCTCTCCAAATCTGTCACGGGCTAGAAATAATTTCTGCTCCGCTTCATCCCATACAGCAAAGGCAAACATCCCATCAAATTGATGTAAGCATTCTTCCTTCCAGCAATCGTAAGCAGCAATCAGCACTTCTGTATCGGAAGCTGTATGAAACTGATAACCTTTAGCAATAAGTATGGATCTGATTTCCGTATAATTATATAGCTCTCCGTTATATACCAGTGAATAACGATTAAGATATGTAAATGGCTGAGCAGCTGCGGCTGATAAATCAATGATAGAAAGGCGACGATGACCCAACGCAACAGTACCTTCAGGATTTGTCCAATACCCTTCCCCATCAGGACCACGATGAGCAATGGCATGCGTCATTTTATGCAAACGATGCAAGTCGACCTGGCCATCATTAGAAGATAGAATACCTGCGATTCCGCACATAATGTAAAGATGCGGAATAAATTCGGGTATTTACACGGAAAGAATACGAGAATTGTTACAGTGAAAAAGGAAGGGAAACCTGCACATTATCCCATGCCATAAGCAGACAAAAACCGGTATCAGAAACCTTTTCAAAAACCATTGAAAATGCTTCTGTAATCTCTTCTGTTCTTACAATCGGACAGTCAAATCTCAATATATCTTTTGATTTATCATATTTAAATGCACCCCAAACATCCAACTCGGAATTAAGGATCATGGTCCAGCTTTCCTCATTTTCAATGGCATAAAGTGTATAACGACCTTTTTTAATTTTTTTGCTCCCGACTTTTACGTCTCTGAAAAACTCAATTTCGGTTGCTTCATTAGCGCCTAACCTCCAGATCTTTCCTTTCTCAACTAATTCTTCAAAAACTTTTCTGCCTTGCTTTTGGGGGCGGCTATAAATAACTCTTGCTATGAGCGGCTCGGGTTTTTTATTGGGCTGAAT